>JBOFIQ010000166.1:0-10523 GCA_051650245.1 Propionibacteriaceae bacterium
CACCAGGGACTTGTCCCCTGAATCAGAGGGTTCAGGGTTCAAGTCCCTGGTGGTGTACCACACAGAAATAGCCTCCGTATGGAGGCTATTTTCATATCTACTGGTTGGGTCTGGTGCTGGGATCGTGCACATGAGATTAGCCCTGGATAGTGTACATATTGGTGATAGTGCGTTGTTCTCTCCGTAGCCCACTGTTGCTACGCCCATCACCTCACTCTAGGATCAGTGGCGGAAGGGAACTATGACGATGACCAACACCTTGACCTGTCCGCAGTGCCACCAGCAGGTAGCGCCATTGCTCGAGCAATGTCCCTTCTGCACCGCGATCATCCCGCAGCATCCAACCGATGACAGCATGGCAATAACACAGCCGCTGCCAGCACAATCGCCGTTGCCGCCCCAGCAGCAGTTCCCGACGCAGCAGATGCCACCGATGCCACAGTTTCCGCAGCAGTTTCCACCTCAGCAGAAAAACTCTGCAGCGGGTAAGGGAAATATCGCACTCGTTATCGGTATCGCGCTACTGACGCTCGTAGTAGCACTGGCAGGGGTACTTTTTGCTACAGGGATGTTCGACAAGAAGAGTAAAGATGTTCCCGCGACGAGCGCGGCAACGGTGACGGTCACGCCAAGTAGCACGCCAACACCATCAACGTCGACCGTAACGGTTACAGCAACTCCTTCTGTTTCGCCGACGCCCTCGGTCTCAGCTACGTCACCATCAGCCACGGCGCTGCCAGTAGCTCCATCACTTCCTTCATCGATGATGCAGTGTGCAAGCACCATCGCTGTCAATGACGTCACATCCTGCGAATTTGCAGAAAGAGTAAGCAGCGATTATTTCCTTCGGCAGGAACGTCGTAAACCAGTTTTGCTCAATGTCTGGAGTCCCACTACATCCCAGTCTTATCTGATGACCTGCATTCCCTACAATGGTCAGGTGCAGTGCACCGGCGGTAACAATGCTTTGGTGGTCCTTACTGGAGTTAATTAAGCGCCGCGCTTAGTTCGGTGAGCAGTGCCGCCGCGCTGTCGAAGCCGCCAGGTACCCAGACGAGTATGGCAACGATCTGGATACTCCCGTCAGAATGGGGAAGATA
Organism: Propionibacteriaceae bacterium; assembly: GCA_051650245.1. GTDB lineage: Bacteria > Actinomycetota > Actinomycetes > Propionibacteriales > Propionibacteriaceae > JBOFIQ01. The sequence goes on from JBOFIQ010000166.1 coordinate 1,101, forward strand.
ACCAAACTGACGGGCCCAGTATCCGCCATTTTTCCAGGGCCCCAACCGCCTTTATACCGTGCCCCGGCTATTCGCCCCAGACCCCAAGTCTGAGACGAATTAATCGCGCCCATACGCTCCAGCGTCGGGACAGCTTCGGGAGCGCATGACAACTTATCGAGGAATAACACCTGCTCCGCAGTAGACCATTGGGTCTGCCCGGCAATTGAAAAACCGGGATATGTCATCGCTGCTGGCACTGTGGTTGTGGGCGAACCAAGATCATGGAGCACTGCCGTGAGCGCGACAGCAGCAGTTGCATCGCTGCCAAGCGCTCGCCACAGCACAGCAGCAGAATCGTTATCGGAATTGGTGATAGCCGCGTCCAACTCAGCGCTGTAGTTCATCGCAATGCCTGCGCGTTCGATAGCGACAGACAGCGGAACTTTCGACGTCGACCATGCCGGACCAGTTAGCAAAGAACCCACATTGCTCGTTGAACCATCTGAATTGAGCCAGGATATGCCGATCTGGGCACCATAGACGGCCTCTAACCGGCTAACAGCAGCATAGATGGGTGCAGCTAGTGGAGTGGCGCGCGAGGCGGTACAAAGCGGGTGGACGCCGCTGGGTGACGAAGGCTGCGGCGATGGAGTTGCGGTCACCGTGACGGTGCGCGGAGCAGGCGAGGTAGCGCTTACTGAGGTAGTGCGCATTGCAGCACTAGCCGATGATGATGGGCTAGGCGTCGGCAACGCATAGTTGTGACAGGCAGTGAGCGCGCAACAACTCATCACTGTCAGCAACATTGTGCAGCGTGAGAAAGAGCTAGGCCCCGGCAAGGCGCAGTCGTTCGGCACGTAGAGCGTCAATAGCTGGACGCTGAAGCGGTGGCAAGCGCTTATTGAGCGCAAGCTCTAAGAGGTGATCTGCAAGTTCGGGATTACGGGCCAGACATGGTCCGTGCTGGTAGGTGCCAAGGACGCGGCCGGTCTCATTGACTGCGCCTTCTGTACCGTCCTGACAGTTGCCTACACCTGTGACCACGGTTGCCAGAGGACGAGTACCAGCAGCTAGCGTGGTGTAGCCGCCATGATTCTCAAAACCAGTAATCATGGAGACGGTGCCATTGAGACGTTCCCAGCGCGTCACGATTTCCCCGACGGCGCGTTCTGGGGCACGACGGGTATCAACATTGAGCAGTCCTAGGCCCTCAACGACACGATCATCAGCGCCCACGGTAAAGCTTGTACCGCAGATCTGATAGCCCGCGCAGATAGCGAAGAGCACGGCGCCATCGTCAATACGTTGGGATAGCACCCCTTGCTCGCGGAGAAGCTGGAGCGCGGTGATCTGGGCCTGGTCTTCACCGCCACCGAGCAGATAGAGCGAGGCGTCTGTGGGGATGGGTTCACCGGGGGCTACCTCGACGACCTCAACATCCATGCCACGCCATGCAAGACGCTGTTCGAGCACTCGGGCGTTTCCCACGTCACCGTAAAGGCCGAGGAGTGACTGGTAGATATTGGCGATCTTCACTTGAGACCTCCCAAAGCTAGGAGCTGCTGGAACGGGGTATAGGTGGAGACAACATCGACTGCACCAGTACCTAACGAGACAGCCGTGGCCAGATCAGGAACGTACTCATGGTCTACGTCGGCATAGAGCAACCGAACGGCCAAGTCTTTGCCACGGTATCCCGTCGCAATCACACGCTTGCCTAGCCCGGCAAGAGACTCAAAATCGACGTCCCATAGCCAGGAGACATCTTGGCCATCGGCATATTGGGAGTCGATAGCCAAGACGACGGTATCTGCTTCAACAAGCGGTAAACAGGTCGCCCAACCGGCAGGGTTCTTCGCCAACATGAGACGGCAATCAGCGTGTCCAAAATGAGCTTGGGCGAAGCGACCTGCGGGAGCCTGCACGGAAGACATCGCGGTTAGTGCTGGTTCTGGGGCGATGTCGAGTAACTGCGCGGCCGCGAGCATGCAGGCGGCATTACCGACATTGAATTGGCCCGGTACTTGAAGATCTGGGGTGTAGCAGGCCCCATCTGGAGTGTGGATGGAACGTCCTTCAACGACGTAGTCCGGTGTTGGCTGGACAAGATCACCAGTGGGGCAACTCCAGCGCTGTTTACCGTGCTCAGTGGTTTCATGGCGCAAGACTGAGCCGCAGGCCGGGCAGAGCGAAGCGTCTTGGGTCCAGGTTGAGCCAACGTCGACCCACACGGTTTTCTTGCCAGCGCTCGCGGCCCAGACCACCAGCGGATCATCAATCGTGGCGACGACGACAGGCCCTGACGTGCCAAGGGCGGTGAGAGTTTCGCGCCAGGAGCGGGCTAGTGAGGTGATTTCGTGGTGACGGTCTAGCTGGTCACGCGACAGATTGAGGATGACGAATGCCTCAGGTTTACCGCAAAGCAAAACGTCGCAGACCGCGCGCTCATCGGTTTCGAGGCAGGCGATGGGGGCATGTGGCTGGCTAGAGACGGCTGAGACGATGCCGTACTGGAGGTTTGCCCCGTCAGCATTCGTCACAACAGAACGTTGCTGGGTGCGTAGCGCAGCAGTCAGTAGGTGAGTGGATGTGGTCTTGCCGTTCGTGCCGGTAACGATGAACGTTTGCTTGTCAGCTAGGAGTTGCTGGAGCGCATCGGGGGCGAGAGTGCGGATGATCTTGCCCTTGATGGAGACTCCTGAGCCGCGTTTGGCGACCCGAGAAGCTGCTGACGCGAGGTTGCCCGCCGCAATAGCACCCCATAACCGGGTTCGTTTGATCAAATCGCTTGGGTTCTCGCCTGCCATGGGTCTAGTGTGCCGTACTCCACACAAAACTGCAGGTGAGGTCTCACCTTGAGGCGCTTGTGGATGCTATTCGAGGTGGAGATATGAGAAAAGTCCCGAAGCAGGGATACTGCTTCGGGACTTTCTCCGGGGTGGCTAACGGGACTTGAACCCGCGACCTCCTGAACCACAATCAGGAGCTCTACCAACTGAGCTATAGCCACCATGTCGTTGTTGCCAACGAGCGGGTTTTAGTCTAGCGGAAAATCAGGAGAAAAAGCTAACTGATTTCAGCCGGGCGATTTCCCGTCAGGGTTCCTTGGTGTTTTTTAGCGATCAGTTTTAGGTTCAGTGTGTCGAGGCCAGGAGCCTTCACAAAGACCGCCTCCCGGTAGTAGCGCAGCTCCTCGATGGACTCTTGAATATCAGCCAAGGCGCGGTGATTGCCGGTCTTGGCTGGGGTGTTGTGATACGTCCGCGGGTACCAGCGACGAGCCAACTCTTTAATCGATGACACGTCGACGTTGCGGTAATGCACGTGCGCTTCGAGCGTGGGCATCTGCTTAGCCAAGAAAGCCCGGTCAGTGCCAATGGTGTTGCCTGCCAGAGGAGCGCCGCGCTGCCCGGGGACATGTTCCATGATGTAGGCCAGCACGATCTTCTCGGCTTCTTCGACGCTGACACCTTGCTCAAGTTCAGGCAAGAGCCCCGACTTGGTGTGCATATTGCGCACAAAATCGCCCATGTGCTCCATCGCTGCTGCAGAAGGCTTGATGATGACGTCAACGCCATCGCCCAAGACATTGAGCTCGCTATCGGTCACCAGCGCGGCAACCTCGCACAGCTCGTCATGGTCCAGGTCTAGCCCGGTCATCTCGCAGTCAATCCACACTAAGTAATCACTCACGAGGGGTAAGTCTAGGCCTGTTTAGCCACTTTCGGTGCTCTGGTGCGTGGAAGCCAGAGAGAAAGCCAGCCCGCCCCCAGGTAACCGATAACCCCCATCGTGATAGCAGCAGCCGCTAAGGGAAAGGCCGATACGATCAACGAGATCAGGAGTGGGCTCCCAGCATCTCCAGTCCCCGTGAGCATGCGGAATGCTGCCAGAAACTTCGCTCTGCCGACGGCAGGTGAGGCATCGGCAGCCAGCGTCATCAAGATGCCTGAGGTCAGTCCATTGCTAATACCAAGCGCGATAGCGACGAGCAGAATGGTCATGCGCGTGTGGGCAAGGGGGAGTACCAAGAGTGCTGTCGACATCGCGATCATACTGGGAACGCTCAGCCAGAACCGCCCGATACGGTCCATAAGCATTCCGCCGGGGAAGAACAGCAAAACGTCGAAGGCCATGGAGGCAGCCACGATCAGTGACGTCGTTTGTGGAGCGAGGTGAGTGGCTTTGCACCACAACGGGATCAACGTTTGACGTGATGAGCGAATAGCCGCAATTGCCATCGCACCCATGCCGATGGTGATCAATGATGTGAACCCGCTACGGATCACAGCGCCAAGTTTGGCTGCATCAGGATCGTGCTGTACTCGATCTGCTTCATGCTCAATATCGGGAATAGCAAGGGTGATAAGTGCAGCCATGAGGCTCATGACCGCAGCGAAAGCATAGGCGGCGGGAAGCCCATAATGTGTTGTGACAAGCGCCCCCACGAGTGGGCCGATCAAGAAACCAACCCGGAAGGTACCTCCAAGCGTGGACAAGGCGCGTCCACGAACATGAATGGGGACAGCTTCGGTCAAGAAACTTTGCCGCGCAAGATTAAAGATCGACGACGTGAGACCACAGCAGAAAGTCGCGATAGCCAAGATCGGCAAAGTCCGCGCTGCATAGACGACAAGAAAAAGAACAGAATCAGTCAGGCAGGCAGCGACGATTGCACGTTTTTCGCCGATCGTGGTTGCCAAAATACCTGCTGGAATACTGCCTAGCCAACCGCCCAAGGAGAGCAAACCGACGATGAATGCGGCTTGTCCCAGCGTTGCCCCGCGTGCGCTCGCGGAATAGGCGATGAGCGGATTGACACAACCAAAACCGATTGAACTCACCAGGGTAGGGCCGTAGCCCGCAACTGCAATTCGTCGCCATTGACTTTTGCTTAGGGAACTCACGTGCCTCTAGCAGGGCTCGAACCTGCAACCTAGACAACGCTGTCTTGGCTAGCCCATCGTAAGTAGAGGCTTTTGAAACTCTATGTGGAGTATCCACAGTGCTGAGGTAGACCCCTAGAGCACTGACAACGCTACTCCTGGCAGTGGGGTATATGTCAGCCTGATCAGCAATTGGATATCCCTGTAAGCATGTCCCGAGTTGCACGGTCATAGCATTGGGTCATGAAGAAGCTCTCAACCGCGCTCGTAGCAGTGCTTGCTTTTGTCGGGTGCTCGTCGCAGTCCCCTGCGTCGGATGCCTCTGGTGTATCTCCTAGCGCGGCAACGACTACCGCGGCTACAACGGCTCATCCAAAATCAATTGCGACGGCTACTAGTCAAGAGGCACCTCGCGATAAAATCCTAGTAATCGCAGCCAGGGGGAAGGCTCCGCTCCAAGACAACGTCATTGGACTGATGGATGCTGGATGTATATCCGAAATGCCAGCAGTCTCGTGTAGCGACCGAATGATGCTTGTCGCATCAACCGGGGGCATCTTCGCCAACGATCTGCATAATGCGATCACTCCCGGGTCTAGTGACTTCCTCGGAGCCCCACCCGACGATCTGCGCAAGGCGATAGACGACGCTTATACATATGGAACGCAGCTTCAATCCGCGTATGATGTGTGGAGCAAATGCGTAGCATCAGGCAAACCCAACTGCGATGGCTCGGATTATCTTTCAGCTCTAACGCCGCTTTTGCAAAATCTGAAGGTGTGGAAAAAGCTCGGGGCATAATCCGAAAGTTAGAACGTCAATGCCCTAGCCGAAGTGATCATCATCTCCAATGGCTGGGAAGAAAATGTCGAAATCCTCTGCGTGGACGTGCCCATGCTGAAAACCAGAGTCGGCTCACTCGGCATCCGCGAGCGCGCCTGGCTGAAACAGCACCTGCACGAAAACAGCCCTGCTATTAGCGGCGATATATCCGCGCCATAGATTAGGTTATGGAAACGCGCGCATGGGCGCGCTCGGACCATGCGAGAAACAGTGGCTATACGGACAGCTAAAAGAAGGGTAAGAGCATGGGCGAGGATCTAGGAGCGGAAAGCGAAAGCAAAGTGGAGGAAGCGCCCAAGAACGAACTTGTCGGATGCTTAGAAGTAGCCTTGATCGGGTTCGTCGGACTAGTCGTTTTTGCAATCGTCATAACTTTTTTGACAACCGATAGACTGGGTGGAGGCGGAAAAGAAAAAGCCATCAGCGCGTGTGAGTATGCTGTGGAGGCTCAGTTGCCGAGTGGCGCGAACCCGAGATATGAATCGGTTGAGGTTGGCAAAAACGAGCGCACGGGAGCGATCCATGTCACAGGAAATGTAATTTTTACGACGAAAGCCAACGGTGACGTACGTCGTTTTTTCAAGTGCGATTACGCGGACGGAAAAGCGGTCGCTGACGTATAGCCCATCTAAAGACGTGAACGCCCCTACCTAACAAGTGCTAGGTAGGGGGTTCTTTGTCAAGGCGATCACGCGCCCCCAGCAGGACTCGAACCTGCAACCTGCGGATTAGAAGGCCGCTGCTCTATCCGTTGAGCTATGGAGGCAAAATGTAAGCCAATACTAGCCTTGGCTTACATCGTGGCTTACATTTTGACTAAACCCCTAGTCATAGCCATGTATGCTAGAGATTTTAGAAGGCTCTTGCTCTATCCAGCTGAGCTACGAGGGCTTGGCTCTACGTAGTCTACGACGCTTGCTGCTGGTGGTGCGAGTCTGTTTCAGCTCAGTCGACGTCAGCCAGTAGGTCGGCGTACTCGGGGTGCTTATCAATCCAGGAGTGATAGTAGGAGCACTGCGCAATGACGCGATGAGTACCTTTGGCGCGAACATCGTCGAGGGAATAACGCGCCAGAGCCCCGGCTATCCCTTGACCTTCATAGGCTGGTTTCACCTCAGTGTGGGTGAAGGCAATACATTCAGTTCCGCGACGATACTCAGCAAATCCCGCTAGCTGGCCGTCGAGGAGCGCTTCATAGCGGCTTTTGGCTTCATTCAGGGACACGCGGATATCGCTCATGGGTACCTCCTGGATCGTGCGGTTACTTGAGAGAGTAACTGGGTTCGCCATAAAATCCAGCCCGCTTGCATTTTTCTTCGCAAGGTCTTGGGTTTTAGGTCTTAAGGTTGCGCAGATCTTCGTGGAGCGGACCTCACTCCCGCTACTCTGGATGTTATGGCTTACTGCGAGGAGACCCCCGAGTCGGTCGAGCGTGCTCGCCGTCGACGCAATGGGCTGCCTGCTCCCGTAGGCAGACCGCCACGAGTATGGTGGCGTCGCCCAGTCCTATGGGCAACGGTTGCCTCAGCCCTCGTCTTCTCGCTCTGCATGTACCTCCAGTGGCGCCTGTTTAGGCCACAACTCGTCGACGGTCGCTATACCGGCTTCACCCCAGAAACTGTCTGGCTATCAACCAAATATGCCGCTCCCACGGTCATTGGCTGGTGCATTGCTTTCTTCTTGCTGGATCGCTGGCGCCCTCAACGGCTCCTGCTCCCACTCTTTGCCTTGGGCTGGGGCGCAAGCGTCGCGACGTTCCTCTCGCTGCACGTGAACTCCTGGGCGTCGGCCATGCTCGGCGCAGCGGGGGAGAACGAGGCAGCAGGTGCCAGTGTCGGTATCTACGTTGCCCCATTTGTGGAAGAGGCCGCCAAAGCGAGTGTGCTCTTTCTTGTCGCTATCTTGGTCCGTTATAGGCTCACCTCGAAACTGTCCACCGTGACTCTCGCGGGTCTATCTGCTGCTGGTTTTGCCTTCACTGAAAACATCATCTACTACGCCCGCGCTTACATGTTTGCCTCACAGAATGCCTCCGCCGGTGACCGGATGGAAGCATTGCAGTCCTTGTTCCTCTTGCGAGGTATCTTGACTTGCTGGGGCCATCCTTTCTTCACCTCGATGACCGGTATCGGTATGGCGATTGCTTTACGGACTCGGAGTAAGAGCGTTCGTATTGTCGCACCCGTGACGGGGTATCTGGTCGCGGCTTTTTGTCATATGTTCTTCAACGCTCAGGCGTCAAAGAACATGGACGGTGCCCAGATGTTGAAGTTCTTTGGCATCTTCGCGTTGTCCTTCCTCATCATGGCGATCGTGTTCGCGTTCACGAACTGGCTCCAGCAAGGGCGGTTAATCCGTGCTCGGCTTACAGATTTTGTGTACATGGGGTGGTTGCCTGCCACTGACCCGGTGAACTTTGGTTCCTGGCGGCGTCGGCGCAAGATGTTGTGGCTGGCTCTATGGAATCGCCAGTGGCGAGCCACGATCCGTATGATTCGAGCCGAAACAGAACTGGCCTATCTGCGTGATGGGGTTGTTCGCGGCATCATTGATGACGCCGCTGATGGCCGAATCCGGGAACTCTTCGACGAGATCCGCGGCTTGCGCTCACGTGCTATCGCTGACCCAACTGGGGTCGTTCGTCGGCGACTTTTTCGCCGCAAGCCTAAGGCGACACCGCAGCTCATCCCTGCCTATGTAGGAACTGTGGCTATCCCACCTGCATCGATGCAACCTATGGCCGCATCAGCCCCGAATACGGCGCAAAACGGCTACGCTTCCCAAGTGTCGACGTGGCATTAGCCCACCCCTGACACCTCGATCCATTAGGAGGACGCATGCCCAGTGGTCAGCTCGGCGCTTCGCTTGGCCAACTTCGTGATGCGCTAGCCCCAGTCCGTTTGCCCTTGCCTCTGCCCGGTTCAGCGGCGCAACAGCAGGTCGCGCAGGAAATCGTGTCGCAGCTATCGGACTATGTGCTGCCTCGCCTCAACACCATTGATGCACCATTGCTGTGCGTTGTTGGCGGATCAACGGGTGCCGGTAAATCTACGCTGGTCAATTCCTTGATCGGTCGCAAAGTGACGATTCCTGGAGTCATTCGTCCTACGACGAAAGCTCCCGTACTGGTCTCCCACCCTGATGATCAGCGTTGGTTCCTTGATGACCGAATCCTTCCAGGTATGGCACGTACACATGGTGCGAGTTTGGATTCGCGTTCGCTGCAGCTCGTCGCTGAACCAACGTTGCCCCCAGGGCTAGCCATCCTTGATGCCCCCGATATCGACTCAGTGAATGCAGATAACCGTGCATTGGCGGCTCAGCTCTTGTCTGCTGCCGATCTGTGGCTCTTCGTGACCAGCGCTGCTCGCTATGCCGATGCGGTGCCGTGGGAATACTTACGTTCTGCCGCTGAGCGTTCGGCAGCCGTCGCCGTAGTCTGCAATCGAGTGCCACCGGTAGCGATGGAGACAGTGCCTAGCGACTTGGCCCGGATGATGACCGAGCGCGATCTAGCACAATCACCGCTGTTCGCGGTTCCTGAGACGGGCACAGACGCGGACGGGTTACTCCCTGACGCCGCAGTTTCGCCAATTCGGCAGTGGCTGGCAAGTTTGGCCGCCGATGACCGAACTCGCTCGGCGGTGGTTTTGCAAACCCTTGATGGTGCCATCGGTAATCTCACTCAGCGCGCGCCACGGGTAGCCCAAGC
>JBOFIQ010000167.1:0-3064 GCA_051650245.1 Propionibacteriaceae bacterium
TGATGAAGGCTCGTTCCTTCGACTTCTTGTCCTCAGGTTTCCGCGCTTCTGACCCGTACGGCGCTGCCGGTATTTGCCAGATGTACTGCTCGACTTCCACGCTGAACAAGTCCAAGACCGCTGATCCGGCCTACGACCAGACCATCATGGATCTGCAGAAGATCGAAGACCCCGAGAAGCAGACTGCTGAAGCCAACAAGGTTGAGCAGAAGGCCATGTCGCAGTTCGGCATGATGCCGATGTCGAACGGTCCGACGATCGTGGCAAAGAAGAAGGGCCTCGCCAACATTGGCGCGTCGGTCTTCTTCGTCTCACCGCCGCAGAACATCGGCTGGGAGAAGTAACCCAAAGCCAGTGCGAATCCTCATGATTCGCAACAAGGTAGAAGTTAAATAAATGCTGGGCCTCGCTTCACATGAAGCGAGGCCCAGCGTTTATTTGCGTTCACTAGGGTTTACGAAAATTTCCTAGATCCAGGTGGCTAACCACATCCGGCTCAGCCAGGACCAATGCGGCAACGTATGGTCAGCGAGCACGGGGTACAGATAGGCAAAGTTCAACGCAATAAGCCCCAGAAGCGCACCCGCAATGATGGCACCCACTTGGCGTCGCTGGGGTTCGTCGGCTGGTCCCAAGATCTTGCCGATCATCATGGCCAAGATGATGCAGGTAAAGGGAATGATGCAGATAGCGTAGAAGAAGAAAACTGGACGATAGGTGTTGGTAAACCACGGTAGGTACGTCGAGAGTGCAGCAACCATCGGCAGCGAAAAGCGCCAATCCTTGCCACCGATCCAGAAGAACAACGCGGCGATCAGCGCCGCAAAAGCCGCCCACCACAGCAGGGGAGTACCCATCGCGGAGATGACCTGCAAACAGTTGTCGCCGCCGGCTGGGCAGCCGCGCTGGCCTGCTGGAATGTCATTGACCGCATCGATACCGATCGGACGAAGCATGACCAGCCAGCCCGCAGGATGGGCGTTATAGGGGTGCGATACCGTCTGCCACCACGACTCATTGGTATGGAATTGGTAGATATCGTGATGCAACTTGATGAGGTTCATCAGCGGATCACCCACGATACGTCGCAACGGGCTCAGCGCTAATGCTGAATCAGGATTTTGCTCAACATAATGACGATCAAAACCACCTTGGGTCAAGAGCCAGCCAGACCATGATGCAAGGTAGACCACGAAAGCGACACATACCTGGCTAAGGAATGCTGGAATACCGTCCGACAAGACTGAACGCCACGCAGTCGTACTAGCGCCAGCAAGACGTCGCGCACTGATATCCCAGGCCAAGGTGAGGATGCACAATGCGGCCAAGGGGAAAAGTGAGTTCCACTTCACGCCGCAGGCCATGCCGAAGATCACGCCTGTGGCAAAGCGCCAGGGGCGCCACCATAGTCGTGGGCCGAAAGTGCCGCCTAGATCGACAAGATCGTGGGCATCGAGGTAATCAGCGAGTTTATTGCGCATCCAGTCTCGGTCAGCCAACATCGTCGCAGTACCAGCCACGATCAAAGTGGCCTGGAAGATATCGAGAAGAGCGAGCCGGCTCATGACGAAAGATAATCCGTCAAGGCATAGCAGCACACCAGCGATTGCACCGATCAGCGTCGAGCGGGTAAGACGGCGAGTCATGCGGACCACGATGACCACCATGAGAGCACCAAAAACAACCGACATGAAGCGCCAGCCCCAGGGGTTCATCCCAAAGAGCATCTCGCCAATGCCCATGAACCATTTACCCAAAGGCGGGTGCGCCGCCATCGACGGGGTATCGACGAGGTAGATGTTATTGATACCCGCATTGACCTGGGCATCAGCCTTATCAGGCCAGGACGCTTCCCACCCTAAATGCCACAGCGACCAGGCATCTTTGGCGTAATACGTCTCGTCAAAGGCGAGATAATGTGGATTGCCATAACGCCAAGCGCGCAGCACGAAAGCCACGATCCCTAGGCCCAGCGCAACAACCCAACCGGTAATCCGGTCTGGCGGCAACGGATGGCGCAGACGTTCGATAGTGGTGCGTTCGCTTGTGGATGCTTCAGTCCTCACCGGTCCATCTTAGGGTGGCGAGCGGCTAGGCTTATGGTGAAGGAGACGTGATGACAGATTTTGGCACGCTGGTGTTGGCAGGAGCTCCGATTGGTAGCGCCCAGGACGCCTCACCGGGGCTCGTCGCCGCATTAAGCGCTGCTGATGTCATTGCGGCTGAAGATACGCGTAGGCTCCATGTCCTCATCGAACGGTTACGTTCGGTCTTTGGCGAGATCACTATCAACGCTCGCATCATCAGCTATTTCGAGGGTAACGAAGCTGGACGAACCCAGCAGATCGTTGATGCCCTAGCTGCTGGGCAGCGCGTCGTGATTATTACTGACGCTGGTATGCCGAGCGTCTCTGACCCCGGCTACCGAGCAGTTGCTGGCGCCATTGAGCTAGGTGCCCGAGTCACAGCAGTGCCTGGCCCTAGCGCTGTTCTCACCGCATTGGCTGTGTCGGGACTTCCCGTGGATCGCTTCTGTTTTGAAGGTTTCTTGCCGCGTAAATCGGGGGAGCGGCGTCGCCGTTTTGCTGAACTTGCACCCGAACAACGCACGATGGTCTTTTTTGAGGCTCCCCACCGGCTTGCTGATTTTCTCACCGACGCTGCCGCCGTCTTGGGCGCGCAACGGCGCGCAGCAGTGTGTCGCGAACTGACGAAACCTTATGAAGAAGTCATCCGTGGTGGGCTAGCAGAGCTCGCCGACTGGGCCAGCGAGGGCGCGCGCGGTGAGATTAGTGTCGTGATCGAAGGGGCCGCTCCAGCCGCACTTTCGCAATCTGATGCCCTCGCGCTTGTAGGCGATCTCGTTGCGGGCGGTATCAGTTTTAAAGATGCAGTAGCCGACGTTGCAGGTGCGCACGGTCTGGTGCGTAAAGATCTCTATGCGGCAGCGCTCGCTGCGCGAGTGGGAAAGTAGCGGCTGTGCTTCTCGATGATCTTCACCTTCCGGGACTTCCAGAACCGCTGCCGGTCCCTGTCGTCGATGCTCATACCCATCTAGATGGCA
>JBOFIQ010000168.1:0-9110 GCA_051650245.1 Propionibacteriaceae bacterium
AAGTTAAATCGCATCACCGCCGCGAACGGAGTCCCTCACATGACTGATCAGACCACTGCGCAGAGCACGAAGCCGCTCACGATTTTGCTGTACTCCCATAACCATCATGTGCGTGAGCAACTCCAGCTTGCGCTCGGTACAGTGATCGCCCCCGATCTGCCGAAGGTGGAATACATCGAGGCCGCTACCGGTTTGATGGCACGCAACCTCGTGAAGAAGGGTGGCATTGATCTGCTCATTCTCGATGGTGAAGCCAACCCTGAGGGTGGCATGAGCGTTATTCACCAGCTTAAGGAGGAGCTCGACGAGGTTCCCCCCTGCGTGCTCATGGTGCAGCGCGTGCAAGATGCCTGGCTGGCGTCATGGTCACGGGCTGAGGCAATTTCGGCTTACCCGATTGATCCGATCCGTTTGCCCAAGCAGGTAGCCGAGGTACTGCGCGCTACCCGCTAACGCGGCTCAGCCCAGCCCTAGCCCAGCCAGAACTAAGGCAAGGTAGGGGCCAAGCACCAAACTTGGGCCATAAGGGAATGGTTCGTGCCGCTTTTGTGTCGCGATGAGGCCCCAGGCTGCGCCGGTGAGCGAACCTAGCACGAGTGTGTGGGCGAAAAAGCTCCATCCGGGTAGTGCTGCTAGCGCGCCTAACGAGAGTCCCAAACGGACGTCGCCAAATCCCAACTGGCCAAAACGCCAGCAACAGCCAAGGCCACCAGCGACGATCAATGCTCCGCTTACTGCCCAGACGATGAGCCACGGACGCTGCTGGATGGCTGCAGTAACTATGACCGTCACGGCGGTTGTGCCCCAGAGCAGGTGAGTCAGACGCAGCGGAAGTAACAGCGTGCGGACATCAATAACGGCTGCAATGACTCCGATGGTCGATAGCCCCCACCAGGCCCACGGCATCGTCGGGCTTCCCCACGCTCCAATAAGCCCAGCTCCCAGACTTAGCATGGTGACCGTGAGTCGTAACCGGTTCGTCGCTAGCGCGCGGTAGCACTGCTCTGGCTCGTCGTCGGGAGGACGGAGCCGGTCCAAGAGCGCTGGGAATATCGCACATACGATGATTGCACCGATACACGCTCCGATGATGCCGCTCATGCGGCGATCTTAATGACAGCGTCGGTGGTAGAACCAGAGAAATGGCCTATTTCGCCACGCTCTGGCAGGTTCCGAATTTCAGCTACAGCGCGTAAGAACAACTCCGTCAAGCTCCGGACGCGCTGGGCACGGTAACCGCAAAGTACGGCGATCTCGGGCTCGGCAACGCGACATAGCCGGGCGATCTCAGCGACTGTGAGGCCATCGCGCAGGAGCCGATTGACGATCCAGCGTGCGTGCCCTGCTGGCACATAGCGCAGAGATTGTTCAGCCAAACCGCGGCTACACAGCGCGAATAGCGCTTCGGCATGTTCTTGTAGCAGGAATGGCCGGAACTGGCCGTGGCGTCCTTGGACCAATGTGCGTACCGCCGGAGAGGGCACATCAGCGGCTAAGGCGAGAACGCGCCACGGTAGGCCGGTCTGGGTCATCAAGGTCTGGATATGGATACGGAATGGGTCAGCATGGACCCAACCAGGAGGAGGAAAAGTCTTCACATAGAGATAAGCCAAAAAAGTGGCCCTTTTGTGACACATCGAGCCAAACTTTTTTCACGCGACCTAACTATTGGCGAAGTAGCCTTGCGTGAATTGGCTTACAGCATCCAGCGCAACGTCGCCGGTGATCCCGGTCACGATGATGCTGCCGTCGCGAATATCAAAGGCACACTTCCAGACTTCTTCGATAGGGGCATGCCCGCAGATATAGCCAGGATGTTGTTCTTGGGCGGTCCAGCCGTTCGTGCCTTGTGCGACTTCGCGTACCGACCATTGCGAGATAGTGACGACGATACGTTGATTGCCCTTGAGATAGACCCAATATGTCTCAGTGGATTCAGGAGCGGCGTATGACCACCCGGAAATGACTTGGAGTGGATGCAGATCTTGGCGCTGTTTCGTTGGCGTGCGGGAGGCAGCGATGGGGACAGCTGCATGACGATAGGAATACGCGATAGAGACGATGATCGCGGCGAATATTGCGATGACGATCAGCAATACTCGCCGCGGTGACATCGTCGTGCTCGTGGAGCGCGAGGTCATAACAGGAAAAAGCCCCCAGGCTAGATATCGACGCTACGACGCGGTTCAGCGTCAGTAGCGGTGGTGTCGTTGTCAGCTTGTGATTCTGTTGGCGTGCAACCGCAGCCTTCGTCATGAAGCGGAACGGTCGATGCTTGATGTGCAGCCCAACCATTGGCTGCTGCACTGCCGAGGTACTTACGGACGCCAAGACTTGCTGCTGCTGCCACTGATGCAAGACCAGCGGTAAGGCCCAACTTCAGCACGGGGTGGCGCTTCTTGCCCGTGGCCTGGGTAAGTTCCTTGGCCTGGGTCTTAGCGAAAGCACGGGCCTGTTTGCGGGAACGCTTGGTCTGCTCCATCGCCTGCTGGAAGAGCTGCGATTCGGCAACATCATCGATGTAGGTATGAGCATTCTCCAGCAATGTTCCCATCGTCGATGCGGTATTGATCTTGACATCACGGGCGACGGGGGAGGCAACCTCACGTACGGAGGTCAGATAGGGCTTGACCTTGTCGCTGAGATCCTCAGCAAGTTCAACGGCACGATCCTTAGCGTCGAGGGCGAACGACTGGGTCTGCTCGGGCAGATGATGGTGACGCTTCACGAGAACTCCTTCGTCATCGGGTGGTGTAGTTGCCACGCTACCGGTATTAGGGTGGAAAGCAGCAGGTTCTTGCCTAAATTTCATGCAAAGATGAACACCTACGCAAAGGAGTTAATGCATGACTGAGGCAATCCTGCACACGAATCACGGCGATGTCCGCATCACATTGTTCGACGATCAGGCCCCGCAGACGGTAGCCAACTTCGTCGGGCTTGCGGAAGGTACCCAGGAGTACCGCGATCCCGCCACCGGCGCCCCGACCACGGGCAAGTTCTACGACGGTTTGACCTTCCACCGGGTGATCGATGGTTTCATGATCCAGGGTGGTTGCCCGCTAGGTACGGGTACAGGTAACCCCGGTTACCGTTTCGCTGATGAGTTCCACCCGGAACTTAGCTTTGGCAAGCCCTACCTGCTAGCGATGGCGAACTCTGGTCCGGCCACGAATGGATCGCAGTTCTTCATTACGGTGGCACCGACGCCGCATCTCAATCGCCGTCACACGATTTTTGGTGAGGTTGCTGATGAGGAGTCGAAGAAGGTTGTTGATCTGATCGCAACAGTGCCGACTGGTCGAGCCGATCGCCCCATCGAACCAGTGGTGATGGAGAGCGTGGAGATCAAGCACTAAGCACATCTCAGACGTGCCGCCTGCTCATTGGGCGGTAGCGCAATGACAGTGGCGCGTTACCCAGATATCGGGTAACGCGCCACTGTCGTGTTGTGGTGTTAGATAGATGGATCGAGGCGGAATAGCTCGTAGAGCACCGTTGTTGTCGCCAGCGCATCGTCAAGAGCACGATGGTTAGGTTGTATTGAGGTGTTGAAATAGGCCGCAAGTGTGCCCAATTTGTAGTTGGGAACTTCACTGCGGGGGAGCAGGTTCCGGGCCAGAGTTACGGTGTCGAGAACTGGAAAGTCAGGCCAGTCATAGCCCAACATGGCACCGCTACGTTGAAGGAACCCCATGTCAAAGCGGGCATTATGTGCGACCAAAACGCAGCCACGAGCAAAGCTGAGGAAGCGGGGCAGCACGTCGGTTAGCGGTGGTGCGGTAGCCACCATGGCGTTGGTGATACCGGTGAGCTGGGTGACGAGAGCGCTAATCGGACGTTGTGGATTAACCAAGCTGCTGAACTGGTCAAGGATCACCCCATTGCAGACCTTAACTGCACCGATCTCCGTGATGGAGTCGCTAAAAGCGGTGCCAGTGGTCTCTAGATCAACCACAACGTAGGTGGTGTTTGTCATTGGTGCGCCGAAATACAGATTGGTCATAGTGGACTCCACACTAAAGCACGGCTCTGACAATCTCGTGTGATGTGGCTAGGGGGACCGCGTGGAGAAAAATTGTCAGTGGTCTTTGGCAAGCTGACGGTTATGACTACTGCATTGAGCATCGATTGCGATACCTGCGCTGGGCGTGGCCCTGAGTGTCAGGGCTGCGTCATGAGCTTTTTCTTAGGCGAGCCTGGTGAGAATACGCCAACGGAATTAAGTCGTGAAGAGCAGCGTGCGCTCGCTGTTTTAGCTGAATCTGGGTTATTGCCACGTTTGACTCTGGTGCGTTCTGAACCAGAGCCGGTAACATCCTGGGCTGTAGGAGCGTAGACGGTCACATTTGAAAGCAATCCTGAGAAGAGTTAGGCTATTTCTCAGGATTTGTGCAGAGTTCTGCTATTTCCTGCGACACTAGAGTGCACACTTCAAACAGGGAGACTATCTGTGGCGAACGATCTTGGGCGCATTCGACAGGCGACAGCGGCAACGCTGTGCGCTCTGGCGCTGACGCTCGGTGTTGGTACGTCCAGCGTTGCCTATGCGGATACGCCGACGCCAACGCCAACGGTGTCTAATGCGCCGACGAGCGCGGCTGATGCGAAAACTCAGGTCGAGACGCTGCAGAAGCAGGTCGATGAGCTGGATCGTCAATATGCTCAGATCCAAGATCGGGTCTCGGTGACGGTGCAGAAGGTCGATGCTCGCAACGCAGAGATCAAGGCAACGGAAACAAGCATTGTAGAAACACGCAAGAAGCTTGGCCGGGCAGCGCTGACGCAGTACCAGACTCGTGGCACGACTCCAATTGCCCAGATGGTATTGGCCCCTGATTCCGATAAAGTCCTGGCCTCATTGTCCATGGTGGACAAGATCGCTGCTGATCAGACGACATTGATGCAGCGCTATCAGGCTGATCAGGCAAATTTGGCTGAAGTCAAGCGTCAGTGTGAAAAGGACCTCGCATCTGCCCAGGCAGATAAAGACAAGCTCGATGCTCTAGATAACGAGGCTAAGCAGCGTCTTGAGGAGATGAAGAAACTCTTTGTCCAACTCTCGGATAAAGAGAAAGAAGAGCTGCTCCAAGCCCAGCGCAGTGCTGCGGCTGCAGCGACAGCAACATCGACGACATCGTCAACGACGAGAACAACCGCAGCGGCCCCTTCTGTTGTGGCGGCTCGTAGTACGGGAACTTCTGGCGTTTTTGATGCTGCTGCGTTCCAGTCAAGCGGGGGACAGAAGTCGATTGAGGATTTCCCCAAGGCGACGTCATACTCTTCGCCTAGCGTTGCCGTCGTCTTCAACAGCGCCAATAACTATGCCTGGGGAAACTGCACCTGGTACGCGGCGGCACGTCGTGCTGGTTTGGGTAAGCCGATTGGGGCTTCCTGGGGTAACGCCAACATGTGGCCTGGTTCTGCTGCGGCACAGGGGTACACCACTGGTCGTACTCCGGCAGTTGGTGCGATGTATATCGAATACCCGGGCATCTATGGTCACGTCATGATCGTGGAATACGTCAATCCTGACGGTAGTTTCGTGATTTCAGAGATGAATAACCTCTATTACGGTGGATTGGGCATTATTAACTTCCGGTTCATGCGCTCGGTTCAAGGAACTTTCATCTACTAAGCGGTAAGATGAAGCAAAATCATCACGGAGCACACTATGTGTTCCTTCCCCTCGTGATGCTGGTCGTTAAGGCATATTGGCCGTAACGAAAATTGAGAATCCTAACTATTTCGTTTAGGCTTTTCTCAGGAAGTCACATCAGTGACGGGGAGGATGATGTCGCCCATGCGATTTCAGAGGACAACTGCGAGTGTCGCTGCTGCCGGATTAGTTTTCGGATTAGCGCTGACCGCTGCACCGATGGCTGCTGCCGATCCAACGACAGCGTCGGATGCAAAGACTGCTGTTGAACAACTGCGGGTTCAGGCTAGTCAGGCCGAGCAGTCCTACATCATCAATGCTGAGAAGGCGAAGGCTGCTCGTGAGGCGTCGGCTGTTAAGCAGCGTGAGCTTGACCATGCCGCAACCAACGTTGCCAATCTCAAGAGCTACATGGGTAAGTTTGCACTTGCTCAGTACAAGACGCGTGGCACGGATACGCCAGCGCTTGCTCTCGCTTCGGGCAATATCGCGAACTTCTCTACCCGGGCCTCCACTGCTGAGCGAGTTATCCGCTCTAATGATGAGGCTCTCCAGGCTTACCAGGCTGAGCTAGCCCGGCAAAAGGAACTCAAGCGTCAGATCGATCAAGATGTCGCTGCTGCTGAAGCGGCAGAGCAGGCAGCCAAGAACAGCGAATCAGAGTCGCGTTCCAAGGTGACCCAGGCTGAGACGATCTACAACAATCTTTCTGATAGCGAGAAGAAGGCTTATCAGGAGCGTGTGGCTCAAGACGAAGCAACCCGTCGAACCACGGCTCAGACAACACCCGCAACTCGTGCTGTTGCTGCGGCAACACCAACGACTGCACCGGCTGCGGAAGAAGCTACCTCGGCAGTTCCGGCAAGCGGTCGTGGAGCGGCCGCAGCAGCATTCGCGCTCTCCCAGGTCGGCAAGGCTTATGTCTTCGGCGCAACAGGTATGAATGCGTACGACTGCTCTGGTCTGACCATGGCTTCCTGGCGCTCGACAGGTGTGGGTATTCCCCGTACTGCGGGTGGGCAGCTCGGTAGCGGCACCCCAGTCTCGATGAGTGAGCTTCAGCCAGGCGACGTTTTGGTCTACAACGGCGGAAGCCATGCGGCGATCTATGTCGGCAACGGTCAGGTCGTCCATGCGTTGAACCCATCGCAGGGAATCCAGGTTCTTGGTCTCTACGCCATGGGTGGTATTAGTGGTGCTCGCCGCTACGGTTAATCATGATTTTCAGCAGCCCTCGATGTCATATCGAGGGCTGCTGTGCATTCTCCTACTTCTGATCACGAACTCAGGATGTCGAGCGACAACGTCGCCCCAGACATTGCAGCATTGGGTCGCAGCGGTAGTCCAAGCTCGCCATGACCCGGCAGCCTGCCGGGAGCTGATGACGGACTCATTGGGCTATGTCTGCGGCAATATCGCTCAGCTTGCGGAACTATCGATCAGTGCCAATGGCGAAGACCATATCGAGATCTCAGCAAAGGTGGGTGCTGAGATCACTGCAGCACACTACGACGCTATAGAGGTCCAGCTCCACCAGGGCAAAGCACTCACCTTTGGCGGTTTTCGTCCACTATGGCTACTTGAACCTGTGCGGATGGTGACCTTTCCCCGTGGGGTAGTCGTTGCCGGTGAGCAGGTCGACGGCCCAGAGACTATTGCGAACGTAGCAGCCGGTGCGATGGCAAAGCTGGAGGGCGCTCGGCTCGGTCCACTTGTAGCTGATTCTGGTCCAGTCGTCATCGTGGTGCCAGCAACGAAGAACTCGTGGCAGCTAGCGCTACCCGAGAGCGCGCCAACGTTGGCAACCACAGCTTTTGCTTGGCCCTTTGGCCGAACCTCTGACGTGGCAGTTCACGTCGTGATGGCTCCGCCACAACGAGGAGCGAAGCTCGATGATGTGCTGACACATGAGTTGGTCCACGTTCTGACAAAATCATGTCAGTGGACTACAGCCTGGGTGAGCGAGGGCCTGGCTCACTATCTGGCAGAGGGGCCTACTACCCCTGCCAGGGCAGCAGCGTTACGTCAGCAGGTGCAAGCCCAGGGTCTGCCTCAAGGCCTGCCAACGAATGAGCAGATCAAGCAGGCCACCACGATGGTGCCTTATGATCAAGCCGCAGTGGCTGTTGAGGTGCTTATCGATCATGTGGGCTGGGACCAAGCCCGCGACATTCTTCTCCACTGGGCAACTGGGCAAGCAGGGTCGGTCACCTTGGCGCAAGAACAGCAGTGGTATATCGAAGCGCTGACCGAGATCGCGCGCTAACTACCTAACTCGTGGGAGACTAAAACCATGCTCTCTATCGGGCTTGATATTGGTGGAACCAAAATTGCCGCCGGTGTTGTTGATGACACCGGCGCTATCGTCGACAAAGTTGTGGTGCCCTCACCGACGCGTTCCGCTCAAGCAGCAGAAGACACCATCATCGATATCGTCGATGACTTCAGATCACGCTATGACGTGATGAGTGTGGGAGTAGGTGCGGCAGGATGGGTTGATACTGATCAAGCCATCGTGCGGTTCTCGCCCCATCTGGCCTGGCGTAATGAGCCATTACGTGATCGATTACAGAGCCGTATCCAACTGCCAGTCATCGTCGATAATGATGCGAATGCGGCAGCTTGGGCTGAATATCGCTATGGAGCTGGTCGTGGCTCACGAGTTATGGTCTGTGTCACGTTGGGCACCGGTATTGGTGGGGCGCTGATTATCAACGGGCAGCTCTTCCGAGGTCGTTATGGCATGGCCGGCGAGTGGGGCCATATGACGATGGTTCCTGATGGGCACTGGTGCCCTTGCGGCAACCGAGGCTGCTGGGAACAATATGCCTCCGGCAACGCACTTGTGCGTGATGCGAAAGCGCTTGCAGCGCAAGGGTCTCCTCGTGCTGCCATGCTCATGGAACAGGCCCATGGCGATAGTGACCTTTTGACGGGTGCAGCAGTGACAGCAGCTGCCCTTGCCGGTGATTCTGCTTCTCGTGAACTTATCGCCGATGTTGGTCGCTGGCTCGGTGTCGGACTGGCTAATCTCGCTGCGGCACTAGACCCAGATCGTTTCGTTATTGGTGGGGGAGTATCAGAGGCAGGGGACTTGTTACTAGACCCAGCAAGGACGGTATTCCAACGTAGCCTCACCGGACGCGGTTACCGCGATGAAGCCACTATCGTCGCTGCCACAACGCTCAATGACGCAGGACTTATCGGTGCTGCTGATCTTGCCTGCCGCTCCATCATTGAACCACCAGGAGCGCTTCGTGGCTTCTGGCCTAAGCGTAGAACGCCATCACGCCATCGCCTCCGCGAAGCCCTGGGGCTACCACTCATTCCCCATAACTGAGGACTAGAGCACGGCGCCAGCGTCGTGGTTATCGTCGTGGTCATGGCCGCGACGTAGTGCCTGGACCATGAGCCCAGCCAATCCGACGACGACACAGACCGCACCCACGAT
>JBOFIQ010000169.1:0-3821 GCA_051650245.1 Propionibacteriaceae bacterium
TGGAGAAGACCAAGTTGAGCAAGATGAAGGGGTAGGGGTTCCAGCGCAACCCAAAAATACCGATGAGGTTGAGTGCAATCCAGATGATGATGAACATCGTCATGTAGAACAAGAACTTAGGCGTTCCCATGAACGCTGCGGTCTTCTCGGCGAAACGCCCGAAGGTTTCGTTATTGAAGTGCAGCGATAGGGGAGTTTTCTTATTGCCGGGGATATCGAGGCGATCCTGGTTCGACTTGGCGTCAAGATCGACGATGCGCTGATCTGGCATAGCTAGCTCCCATCCATCTGCTGGCCGCGCCAGTCATTGGGCAGCATATGGTCAAGGACGTCGTCAACGGTAACCGCACCTAATAACCGGCCTTCGTTATCGACGATGGGGGCGATCACGAGGTTATAGGTGGCGAAATAGCGCGAGACATCAACCAATTGCGCATCGGGGGGTAACGGTTCAAGGCGATCATCAAGGAGACCGCCAATCGCCGTGGAGGGTGGCATTCGGAGGAGTTGCTGGAAATGCACGCCACCAAGGAACTTCCCGGTAGGAGTATCGCGCGGTGTGCGGGTGCAAAACACGATGCTGGCCAAGGACGGTTTGAGCTCTTCATTGCGGATACGGGCTAACGCATCGGCAACGGTATTTTCCGGACTCATGATGATGGGCTCGGGGGTCATCATGCCGCCTGCAGTAGTTTCTGCGTAGGCCAGCAGGTTACGCACATCTTCTGCGTCTTCTGGCTCCATCTCGCGCAACAATTCCTCAGCCTTTTCTGGGGCAAGGTCGGCGATGAGGTCAGCCGCGTCGTCAGGGTCCATCTCTTCGAGAATGTCTGCAGCACGTTCCACTTCGAGGGCCTGGATCAGCTCAACTTGCTCATTCTCGGGCATCTCTTCGAGCGCGTCGGCCAGAGTTTCGTCAGCAAGTGCTCCGGCTACCTCAGCGCGACGTTGCGGGGCCAGATCGTGTAACTCGCGGGCTATATCGGCAGGGCGCATCGTCGACATCTCAGCAACGATCTGAGCGGTGTCTTGATTGGCTGCCAGCGAGAGTAGCGCGACATCATTCCAGTCGATAAGACGGACATTGCCCTTTTTGCCGAAACGGCGCCGGGTGCGTGGCTCCTGGACCGCAAACTCAGAAATGGCATATTCCTGATAGCGCACTTCTTCGATCGCGACGTCATAGATCACGAGTTCTTCGCCGCCAGCCAGGGTGACCTCACGGTCGAAGAGTTCCTCTCCCACAAGGAACTCCTGCCCGCGACGTTGGAACTTACGGGCATCAACCAAGCCCGTAATGACGACTTCCTGGGTCGCGACATGGTGGACGCGAACCATCGGTACGAAGATCCTTTGGCGCCCAAAAAGCTCGACAACGAGTCCCTTGGCTTGTGGCGGCTGGCCAGGCAATGCCAGCTGACAGACGACGTCGCGAACCTTACCGACCTGATCGCCGGCGCTGTCGAGCACCGGAAGCCCGCGCAGGCGGGAAATGAAGATCGATGTCTTAGCCACAAGCCAACTCTAATAGGCTCCGGCGACGATCTAGACCAAGACGGCGAATCCGGTCGCAGAAGGTGTGTTTAGCGGGCAGCTAATGCGTCTGCGAGGGCTAGCGTTGCACGGGCTTGGGCCACATGAAGATTCTCAATCATGCGGCCACGGAAAGTCACGACACCGTGGCCCGCAGCAAGGGCTGAGTCAAAGGCGGCAATGAGCTCGCGGGCATCGTCAATATCGCCAGCAGCCGGAGTCCACTGGGCATTTGCTGCCGCAATCTGGCCTGGATGGATCAGCGTTTTGCCATCAAAACCCAGTTCCCAAGACTGGCGACATTCGGCTGCAAAACCGTCAAGATCGGTGATGTCGTTGTAGACCCCATCCAAGATCGGCACCCCGGCTGAACGGGCAGCAAGAACTGCAAGACACAGACTCGTCAGGAGGGGAGCACGGCCAGCGACGTGGCGGGCGCCAAGCTCTTTGACGAGATCGTTCGTACCGAGCACAAGCGCCCCTAACCGTGTTGCAGCACAGGCAATAGCCTCGGCATGCAAGATCGCGGCAGGAGTCTCCAGCATGGCCCACAACTGGGTACGAGTAGGTGCACCATGACGGACAAAACCTGCCTCTAAGGTGGCAATATCGTCAGTGCTGGTGACCTTCGGGACCGCAATGGCATCAGGCCCGGCTAGGCAGGCAAAGCGCAGGTCATCGTCATGCCACGGGGTGCCAAGGCCATTGATCCGAATAATGACCTCGCGGTGACCAAAACCACCGTCAATGACTGCTTGGCAAGCAGCTTCGCGGGCCTCGCGCTTGGCGTCGGGTGCAACTGCATCTTCAAGGTCAAGAATCACGCCATCGACGTCAAGATCGCGGGCTTTAGCCAAGGCTCGTGGATTTGAGGCAGGCAAGTAGAGCACGGAACGTCGAGGGCGTGTAGTCATAGCTTTAGTATGCCGGGCCAGGCTGAGCCAGTGGAATAGTGTCGAGTTTTAGCTACGCCCGAAGATCAAGACTGAGTACGGTGCCAGAGTCAGTTCAGCCTCGTTGCTCTCAAGGATGAGATCGCTGGCGGGGCTATTGCTGAAGTCATCGGAGTAGACCGCTGCATCAGAATTGAGCAGGAGTTGCCAGCGCCCAGCGCCAGCCCACGCAACGCTGTACTCAGCAAGCTGACGATCGGAGAAACTTGCCACGACGACGACATCGTCGCCTACTCCACCATCTCGCCACCGATGGAAGACCAGCACCTTGGCCTCATCATCACGGTGCAGAATCTCGATATGCGGCCCGGTCAGCCCCTTCGATAGGCCGTGCTTGTTGAGACGTAAGGCGATGAGATCGCGGTACAACATGACGATGCCGTGATGCTGCTCGCTCAAGTGCCAATCTAGGGTTGCCGAGTCAGTGAAATAGCCACCTTGCATGAACTCCTGCCCCTGGAACAGCATGGGGATACCAGGAGCAGTAAAGACGAGGGCGGCTCCCAAGGTAGAGCGCTTTTGCGCAAGCCAGCTCCCGGGGGAATGCGGATCAACCTCAGAGTTCATCCGCTGCTGACCATTGGCATCTTCGTCGTGGGATTCGGTGTAAATGACGCGGGCAAAGGCGTTACCACTGACTTCGTGGGTCAAGGCGTTTGCGACGCTAGACATGGAGCGATCGTTGTCCCAGATCTGCTCGATGGCAGTACGGATGGGATGAACGAAGTCAGCGTCCCATTGCGCATGGAAAGCCGCCCCATCAGTGCTGGTGATGGAGTCGTCGCCATGGAGGTCTTCGGCAATCAGGAGTTTGCCCGGGAAATCTCTCCGGACGTCGGTATTGAGCCAACGCAATAGGGAGTACCCCTCGGGGATATTGGTGGTCCAACCATCGGTCGAGCGGATGAACGGCGTCATGTCGTAGCGCAAGCCATCGACGTGGAAGTTTTCCAGCCAGTGGTAGACGTTGTCGTGGAGATATTGGCGTACCTCACCCCGCCCATAATCTGGGCGAGTGTCGCCCCAGGGGGTTGAGGAGCGGTCATCGTTATAGAAGTAGATGCCGCCCTTGCCGTTTTCGCTCCAGCCATCGAACTGCCAGGTTGCAAGATCAGATGGCCCGAAATGGTTGTAGACCACGTCGAGGATGACGCCAAGTCCAGCTTTGTGGGCCTCGCGGACAAAGGTCTTGAGTGCGTCGGGGCCGCCATAGCTGGATTCGACAGCAAAGAGGTGGGCGGGGTTGTAGCCCCACGAGAGGTCACCAGCGAACTCCATGATGGGCATGAGTTCTACTGCAGTGACTCCCAAGCTGCGGAGATGATCAAACTTGGT
>JBOFIQ010000170.1:0-1088 GCA_051650245.1 Propionibacteriaceae bacterium
AGAGCGTCGGATTAACTTCCTCGTCGAGTACCTCCAGCAGACCGGATGCTCCGGCTACGTGCTCGGGATTTCTGGTGGCGTTGATTCGACCACCGGTGGGCGGCTAGCGCAGCTTGCCTGTGAGCGAGTTCGCGCTGCTGGCGGGAACGCGACATTTGTTGCGATGCGCCTTCCTTACGGTACCCAAAAGGATGAAAGCGATGCACAAGCAGCAGTCGCCTTCATTCAGCCTGATGAACTGCTGACGGTCAATATCAAGCCTGCTGTCGATGGCATGTGGGCCGAGTTAGATGGTGCAGGGCTTGTTATCCCTGACGGCGTTAATGCCGATTTCGTCAAGGGCAATGTCAAGGCCCGTGAGCGCATGATTGCTCAGTTCACTGTTGCTGGCGCGCGACGCATGCTCGTGATCGGTACTGACCAGGCCGCTGAAGCGCTCGTTGGCTTCTACACAAAGTTTGGCGACGGAGCTGCTGACCTCACTCCCCTGACCGGTCTTCCGAAACGCCGAGTCAAAGCCCTGGCACGCGTGCTGGGAATGCCCGAGCAACTCGTGGAAAAAACCCCAACCGCCGACCTTGAAGATAACAAGCCGCTCATCGCTGACGAGATCGCACTCGGTGTTTCTTATGTCGATGTTGATGATTACCTTGAAGGCAAAGAGGTCTCAGCCGAAGCCGAAAAAACGATCCTTGGTTGGTACCGCCGCACTGCTCACAAGCGTGCGCTACCAGTCACGCCTGGTATCTGGGAGTCACGTTCGGCATAACTATTGCCACGTGCTCATATGTCATGACGATGCAAAGAACCCTCGCCGCAATGGGCGAGGGTTCTTCATTCACATGTTCTAACGACGCGCAGCTTTCGGCGGAGTCAGACGGTGCGCATGCCAACTAGCAGAGACATTAACCGCCTTCGTCAGCGATAGACCTGCCGTCGTAGCACCTTCAGAGATATCTGCGGGATCAACCGCACCATCCTTCTTCGGGGTTAGCAACCAAATAACGCCACCTGCTGACAGGGTCGGTAACGCATCAACCAAGCCATCAGTCACGTCGCCATCAGCATCGCGCCACCACAGCAGCACA
>JBOFIQ010000171.1:0-2437 GCA_051650245.1 Propionibacteriaceae bacterium
AGCGTACGCCACCACGCCTCAAGTTCAAGGAGCAGTGACCACAATTCCAGCACAAACCGCGTGACGGACCTCATCAAGGAGCTGTTCACGGGCACTGGGATGATCGTGTTCGAGCAACTCCAGTACCGCATCAACCAACGCTCCCAGCGGGATCAGTCCATCACAATTTTCTAGGACCGCTGCCAGACCTGTCGAGGCTACAAGATAACGATTAAATCCCATCCGCGTCTTGAAAACGATATGTCGCGGATCGTCAGCGCCGGGGGTGTAACAGCGTTCCTCATCCACATGATCAGACACGATGTAACAACGCTGCTCAAAGTCTGGGCTTGCGACAATGTCGAGAGCATGACGATATTGCGCATAGGCAGGGCCTACTGGCTGAGCGACCGTGTTGGGCCATGATTCAAGGCGGACCACGGGCTCGCGCTGCTGATCGACTGCGGGGCGATGGACCCAGATCCAGCCCAGACCGACGTCCGTGATGCCAAGCTCAGCGAAATAGGACAACCACTGCTCGTATTTTTCTGGGTAGTGTTCGGTTCCCAGTAGACCCGCATCGGCCAGCCACATCTCGATGTACTCATAGGTGCTTAACCGTTCCCGTTCAAGCACCAGAACGTCGCAGCCTGCCGCAATAGCGCGCTGTACCAGATGGAGCGGCATACCGTCGGGGTCTTCTGCAGAGGTTCGCCATGATCCCAAGACCTGCAACACGCCACCGGGGTTGAGTTGAGTAACGCCCCCGTCAATGACGGCGCGCACGAGATCATCTGCGCGCATATCGCCTTCACGGTAGGTCAGTTTCTCCCCATCACGGCTAGGCGGGGCCATGACGTAGGGCGGGTTCGAGACGATGAGATCGAAGCGTTCGTCACGAACTGGCTCATAGAGCGAACCTTCGCGGGTCTCGACCTCGACGCCGTTGAGCGCGAAAGTCAGTCGGGTGAGGTCACAGGCACGGGGGTTGAGATCGGTGGCGATAACCCGGTCAGCGTGAGCCGCAAGGTGGAGCGACTGGATACCGCAACCGCAGCCAAGATCCAACGCTGTACCAACCTGACGACGATCAATGATCTGGGCTAGCGTCGTAGAAGCCGGGCTAGCACCGAGCACGTGATCTGGGCGAACTGGCTGCTGGATTCCATCGAGGTTGGGTGCCTGATCGCTCACGAGGTAGCCGGTGGCACCGTCGTCTGGGCTGGCATAGGGCCGAATATCGACACGTGCACGCACCCGTGTGGCGTCAAGTGCTTCCAGGATCTCGGGGAGTTGTTCTGGGGTTCCCAGCGCCGCAGCGACGTCCTGGGCTGGTTGGGGTTGCTGCAAGATGAACAGCCGGATCAGCGTTGCCAGCGCATCGTTTCGGCCACGCAAAGCCAAGGTCGCGGGAAGGGTTTGATTGCGCAACAACGCTTCCTGCCCGTCGAGACCGATGGCATCGATAATGCCATCGACGGTGTATCCCGCCTGGTCTAAGCGGGGGCGAAGTGTCTGTGCGAGTGCTGAGCTATCCACGGCTCCACGCTAGCCGGATTCGCTCGCGCTTGTGCAATCGTGAATTGTCGGTGGTCCGTGGCAGGCTTGTGCGGTGATTCCTTCCTGGCTAGCTGACGCTGAACAGGTGCGCTATGTCCATCACCGGCACGCCAGTAGCGGAACACGGGCACCGTGGCCTGGTTGGCTTCCCGAAACGATCCGCGAGCGACTGGTGGCACACGGTATTGCCCAGCCGTGGCAACATCAGGTCACAGCAGCGGAAGCGGCCTTTCGCGGTTCGCCTGTCGCGATTGCCACAGGCACCGCGTCGGGTAAAACGTTGGCCTACCTTCTGCCGATTATGGCGGCTACAGCATGCGGCGGGGAGGGCGTCATTGGAGTACCAACATCGGGCGTGCGGTCCGCTTTCACCAAGCCCACGCGCCAACACACAGCGCTGTACTTAGCCCCCACAAAGGCGCTCGCTCACGACCAACTACGCACCGCCAAAGCCCTAGGTGGCAGTGAATGGCGTGTGACCACACTTGATGGTGATTCTGACGATCAAGAACGTTGCTACGCTCGCGACGTTGCCACCTATGTCTTGACTAACCCCGACATGGTGCACCGAGCGATCTTGCCGCGACACCAGCGCTGGGCTTCGTTCTTGCGGTCATTGCGTTACATCGTGGTCGATGAGTCCCATCGCTATCGGGGCGTTTTTGGCTCTCAGGTTGCGGCGGTGTTACGACGCTTACGCCGGGTCTGTGCACTGTATGGGGCTAGCCCGGTCATCATCTGTGCTTCAGCTACGAGCAGCGCACCTGCCCAAGCCGCTGCCCGTCTCATCGGCGTTGATTCTGCTGATGTGGTCAGCGTCACTCACGACAGTTCAGCCAAACCAGCACTCGACGTCGTGCTGTGGGAGCCTGAAATGTCGCTCTACGCCGATGCTTCA
>JBOFIQ010000172.1:0-1253 GCA_051650245.1 Propionibacteriaceae bacterium
CTGACGAGGACCGTAAATCTGATAGCCCCTACAACACCTACGTGGTCAAGGGGCTACCCCCAACTCCGATTGGTTCTCCTGGCAAGGCCTCGCTACAGGCAGCCGTGGCGCCAACAGCAGGGGACTGGCTCTACTTCACCACGGTCAATCTCGACACCGGCGAGACTCTTTTTGAAGTGACAATCGAAGAGCATGATGCCAACGTCAAGAAGTTCCAGGAATGGTGTAAAGCCAGCGGTAACGGTCGATGCTGATTCTCATTGGCGCCCCCGGCTCAGGGAAATCGTCTGTTGGTGCGCAGGTAGCTGACAGGCTTGGGGTGCGCTTTGTCGATGTGACTGAACTCGTCGCTCAAACTGCCCATAAGCCTGTTGGCCATGTCTTCATTGACGACGGCGAAGACACTGCCCGTGACCTCGAAGCGAGCGCCATGCGTTCAGCTTTAGCGAGTAATGCGGGAGTTCTTGCGATGCCAAGTGCCTGCGTTGTCCATGTCGACTTCGCCCGGCTCGTGGCTCAGCACCAGGTCTGCTGGCTCAAGGTTGATATGCCCCATCTTGCGCGCAGACTTCGTTTAGGTAGCGTTGCGCCAGGTGTTTTTGGTGCCCCGCGTGCCATGCTTCTCACTCTTTTAGCCGAGCGAGATCCGCTTTATCGCAGCGTTGCCACCATGACAGTTGATACCAGTCGGCTAAGCCAAGCAGAAGTTGTTGAGCAGGTCCTCAGCCTGATCACAGACACCAAGCACTAGATCACGTTACGAGAGCGCTCAAGTCGTAGTAGACTTAGCGGTCGGATTCTTTCACCACGCGAGAGGAATGCGCAATGCCGCAGCAGAACGTCAACGACATGAAGAACGGCTGGGTCATCGACCTAGACGGCCAGCTCTGGTCTGTTATCTGGTTCCAGCACCACAAGCCGGGCAAGGGCAATGCTGTCGTCCGCTCAAAGCTAAAGAATGTCCTCTCGGGCAAGGTTGTCGAAAAGACCTTCAACTCTGACACCAAGGTGGAAACCGCCACTGTTGATCGTCGTGAGATGCAGTACCTCTACGACGATGGCGAAGGCTACGTCTTCATGGATGTCTCGACCTACGATCAGATCTCCATCCCCGCTGCCACGGTTGGCGAGGCTGTTGATTACCTCCTGCCTGAGATGATCGCTGTTGTCGCGCTCCACCAGGAGTCGCCGCTTTACGTCGATATGCCGACGTCGGTTGATCTCATCGTGACCGAGACCGAGCCTGGTCTCCA
>JBOFIQ010000173.1:0-7260 GCA_051650245.1 Propionibacteriaceae bacterium
CAGCACGATGGGGTGAATGCTTCGAGGAGGCAGACCCAGACCAGTGGGCTGCCGTATGCGCTTGGGTCTCTTCAGGGTGTTTCATCGCTGAAGGCGCCGGAGACATCCCATCCATACCGGAGTTTGAGGATGCATACCAAGGCCAGTGGGACTCATTCGATGATTACGCAATCCAGCTAGCTGAGGACATCGCCTTGGCCGTCGGTTGGCCGGAGGAAGCTCAGCGCTACTTCAACTGGGAGGCGTGGACTCTTGATCTCGCCTTCGACTACACAGTGATGGACGCCCCTGACGGAGGGGTGTTCGTGTTCCGAAACTGCTAACAAGAACCCCGTAGCCATGTGGCTACGGGGTTCTTGTTTTACAGCTCACCAGTGGCGAAAGTCCTCTCCGAGACGCTTGGCGATCCACCAGACCACTGCTCCAAACCCGGCTACACCGCTCAGCGTGCCCAGAGCAATGAGAACCTTGGCCCACCATGCCTCAGCAGCGCTAAACGAGGACCATGCCCAACCGAGCAGTGGGCCGAATCCGGCGGCATAGGTCACACCGATCACAAGACCACCGATGACGAGTAAGACCGCAGCCAAAGGTAGCAATGCAAGGCAGAGTCTCCCAACAGCGGTCCATGTCACCTTGTCCGCTAGATTCTGTAGACGTCGCTCAACGCGCCCAACTTCAACTACCAGCTCATCAGCCTTGTCAAGAACCACATCGACTCTTTGAGCCGCCATAGAGACCTTCGCAACTCCAATCTTGCTTACGCGCTGCTCGAAACCCTCCAACGTGCGTTCAACACGCTGCACAGGTGCTTCCACGGCCTTCGTGAGGCTCTTGTCGAGTTGATTACCGACAAACGCATTGACCTTGTTGTAGTCGAACTTGACTGTCCTGTCATTGCCAACAGTCTCGGTGAGCTTATCCAAGCTCGAAGTCGTTGTCTCCATCTGAGACTTCAGGCCCCGCATCATCCTGTAGGAGTCGAGATCGGAACGCTTCACGGACTCGCCGCTGCTCAGCTTCACGACGCGCTCGTCGCTGACGGTCTTCGCGAGCGCGGCGACCGTCTTCTCGATCTCGATCAGCCTGTTCTTTGTCTCGTCGTCGAGCTGCGTGTGCGAGGGCAGCGCGGACTGCTGCGAGGTCAACGCCTTCAGTTTGGACATATGCGCCTCGTCCATCACCCCCACATACGTGCTCAGGCTGTTCACGG
This sequence comes from Propionibacteriaceae bacterium, assembly GCA_051650245.1. Classification (GTDB taxonomy): domain Bacteria; phylum Actinomycetota; class Actinomycetes; order Propionibacteriales; family Propionibacteriaceae; genus JBOFIQ01. Next base: position 1,214 of record JBOFIQ010000173.1, read on the forward strand.
CGTTCGTTAGCCCTCTCAATTGCTTGGCTTGCGCGTCGAGCAGTGACGTCAAGCTCTGTAATTTCTTCAAAGTCGCCTGCTGATCGTCGGCTTCTTTCATTGTGTCCAGCAACCCCATGGGTCGCTCCTTTTTGTGTGTTGTAGTCAAAGATTTCCTGTGCGCCATCGGCAGTGAACTCTGGGGTGAGTGCGGAAGCCTTCTTCCTGCCCCACTTGCCATTGTCCAAACGCCTCATCGAGTAGGTCCATCCATCTCGGTCGGTTACCTTGAGCCGTACCCCGTGCTCGTTAAGCACCTGCTCAAAGGACTTGCGGTCTGCGCTGCGGGAGTCGGCTAGCGACTCGTAGACGTGATCGCCCAGAACTTGCTCGAACCCGCCAGGCGTGAACTGCTCGCGACGCAATTCCCAGTCAGGCTTCGGAGCCGCCGGGTCAGGATTTGGCTCCAACCCATTCTCGATGAGAATCTGGTCGTTGAGCTGACGTAAGCCATGCGACCACGACGTATTGCGTTTCAGAGCCTTACCAGTTAGCCCGTCATGATTGACGACGGTAATGTGCGCGTGTACGTGCCCGCCGTCGGCATCGTCATGGACGACAACCATGTGCTCAGCACTGAAAGCCGCCGACGCGAGTTGCTCAGCAACCTCGACAGCACGGGTGATATCCCCGGGCTTGGTGACGTCGAACTTGGTCGGATCAAACGCAAGGATGAGGTTGTAGACCTCGTTCTTGCATCCGTGGTTACGCGCCTGAACTTCGGCGTACTCGATGAACGCCTCAGGAGACTCCATAGTGCAGGCGTACCCTGCTGCACGCGTCGTACAGTCGTTGATGTGCTGACGGTTCTGCTCGCCACGCCCGTAGAGCGAGTAAGCCACAGAGCTACGAGCACTTAGCCCGCTCGCGATCTTCACGTTTGCACTCATAGCCGCGTCCCGTCTCCGAGGCGAGAGCGCAGCTCGGCCAACGCAGCACATGCCTCGTCCAGATCGGAGCCGTCGACCACCACAGTGATCGACGCACCTTCTTTGCGAACGCGAGTAATGTCGCGTCGCAACCCCTCGAAGGTCGTTCCAATCCTACGGAGCGTCTCAACCTTCGCGCCGTCGACCTGACGGTCTTGGCGGGAACGAGCCGCCATCCGTTCAATGCTCTGAACCTCGCTACGGCGAGAGTCCAACGCATCACGCATGACGGCACGCGCCCATGCACTCGGTTTCACACCGAGTGCACTCGCACGCTGAGCAACCTCACCGTGCTTGGAGCGGGAGAGACGCACATCCAGATGAGCAGTCAGCCTCTCCCGCTGAGCGGATACCCCCGAATCGCAGGACTCATTGGAGGGGTATCCACTACGGCCAGCAGGGAGATTGTCCGACAACTTCACTTCGTTCGTGTCATCCAATCCCCGCTGGCCTCCGTCCTCGTACCCTGCGGGTACTGCGGGCGGAGGGGGACTCGGATACCGTGTCGCGCTCCTCTCGTCAAGCATCACCCGTTCCAGGGCTGCCCCACCTGATCACTCTGCTCGGAGGTGTTGCCAAACTCAGACACTGGCTCTGATGAGATCGCGGCTGTTGATGCCTTAGCCTTGCGTGAGCGCTCGGCCTTCTCAGCATCCAGGACAGCGCGCGCCTGCTCGACCAACTTGTCGTAGGACTCGCGGTGATGCTCCTTTAGTAGTTCGACGACCTTCGCATCGACCTTGCGCTGCTCAGCAGCAGCTTGCTTGCGAAGCTTCGCGATTCTCGCGTTCGCCTTGGCACGCTCAGCGGCGATCAGCTCGTCAAGATTGCTGGTTTCAGTCATTGTTAATCCTTTCGGTAGAGCGACCATCAGGTCGCAGATTTGTAATGCACTTCTTGATCGACCAGTTGTCAGTCGACCCGTCCTCGCGAATAACGAGGAAGTTGCGACTTCCCCACTCGGGACTCACTGCAACGACGATGCCGACAACACCGGCACCGTGCTTGCGTGAGGCTTCAGGGTGATGGGCAAGAAGCGCACGAGTGAATGTGTCATCAGAGTCAGAGAGGATTTCGCCGATGCCAGTGAGGTTGAGAACTCGACTGGCGTGAGCGCGGACGTCATCTTTGGTGGCAAAGGTCAAGTCGCCGACGGTGTAACTCATGACGCCTCCTCGAACTTCTCAGATATCACGAACGGATCAATAACGAGCATGGCTTCGACGTAGGGCTTGATAGCATCCAGGTCGACCTCGATTTGTCGTTCATTTTTCGACCTTGCATGCGACCAAAACCTCTCTTTCGGACGGGGCAAGCCGAACTTCTCGAATACGTCAAGTCGCTCGGCCAATGGGCGGTTAGACCCAAGCCAAGGAATGTCGATAACTCCTTGACGCTGAGCAATGACGATGCCCTTTGCGATGCGATCTAGTCGCTCACCTTGGGCAATAGAGCCGTCCTCGTCGAGCAGCACCTGGAGACGGTCGAAGTAATCCAGCCACTGCTCACGCGTGCGACGTACAGGCGAGTGTTTCCAGACCGGCTCTCGCAACTCGTCGTCCCAGTGCTTCAGCCCCTTGTCGACAGACCTACCGAGTTCGCACTCCTCGGGCGAGTTCCACGGCACGGTCTGTACGTGGGCAACCTCGAAAATCTCGTCACCGATCATCACCATGTTTGCTGTCATGCTGTCGGGCACGGGGCGACGCTTGCGATCGAACTCGATGGTCTGTTGCTTGTGGACGACAACAGGCGAAAAGTCAAGACGATTATTGACCCGAGTCAGCTCCTGCAATGATGGAAAGACCTTCATCGTCACCGGCAGCGCCTCGTCGCGCGAGACCATCAAGTCGTACATGTAGTCACGGTCATCCTGACTGTCAGCCTCGATACCCTCAGGCAACTTGTACCCGCCATGCGCGAGCACACCGCCTGGCTGGCGGGAGAAGTTGGCGCGAGTGGTGACGTTGAGCAGGTCAGTTTGGGTGTGCTTCTCCTCCCACATACCTCGTGAACCCGTCAGAGCTTCGCGGGTCTCACGCCAGATATCGGAGAGCCCGTAAAGATCCAGCCCATCAACGACACCCAACGGCGCATCCGTGATGAATCCATCAGTTGTGCAACTTGGTGTGGAGTATCCGAGGTCATGCAGCTGGTTGAGAGTGGCTAGCAGAACAGCACGGGGCAGTGAAGTCGTCATGGAGGCATGCCATGGGGACGTGATGGCAGACCCGCCAACCTCATCGCGCTCCTGTGCCCACGCGTCCCACCCGCGCTGGCCCATAACGCCTTGGGCGAGCTTGCCGTAGGGGGAGTTAGCCATCAGCTTGAGCACTGTCTGCTGAAAGGACTTCTTGCCGAACTCCTTCTTCGCGCGCGCCCGGTCGTCCAACAGTGTCTTGTATGGACGTCGCAGCAAACGTGATGGAGTACCGTCCTCAAGCCTCAGTGTGCGCCCGAAATGACCAATCTGGCACGTCACACGAGCCCCTAGCTTGAGTGCCAACCACACTTCTGGGGCCATTGCCCACACACCACGTGCATCACCCGACGTGCGGGGGTAGACCATTGACCCCTCGACAGGCACAGGCAAGCATGGGAAGGCGACTGACTCGGGAAACTCGAAGCTGACAAAGCCGACGAATGGAGTGAGTGGGCCACCTTTGCAGAAGTCGTCCAGAGACAGGTCGACGTTGTTGATGGTGTCGAGGATGACGCCCTCGGGGTGCAGATAGTCTACGTCCCAGATTGTCGAGCTTGCCGTCGGATAGCACGACTGAAGGTCGAGATCGTGTGTGGTCTGCTCGAACAGCCCCAGCTCGGCGCTCATGTTGTAACCGCCCCGGAAAGCTAGAGCGCAGGCATGAATCCATGTGGCCGCAGCACCGTCGAGTGGTTGAAGCTCACGCTGACGGTAGTAGGGAAGCTGATTTTCAACGCTACAGGTCAACTCGGTCGTTTTCGTGACCTTTGACAGCCCACCGAACACGCTATTGAAGGGACTCTTCGACACGCAAGCAGTTCCTCGACCCACAAGTTCCTTGGTGATGATGCCTCGGACAGCACGAGCCGCAGCCGTTGGCAGCGTGAGTGCAACCTCCTGGTCCTCGCCGTACATTTGGCTGACGTACTCCAAAGCGATCACAGCGTCGTTCGAGGCGTATTGCAGGAAATTGACGGGGTGGACGAGCAGGTATTCGTCCATGCGGTTGATCCAGTTATCGGGTACATCCAGCTTCGGCACGCCAACCGCGTCGCCAAGCTCAGAGAGCTTCGATGCCCCCGACTGCGCCATCGTGTCTCGAATCGAGACAATGACCGGGCGCGCCCAGCGCTTGTTATCACCGGGAAGAACCCTCTCGACAGGCTTGGGCGAAACCATGCCCGCGCTCGCAGAAATAACCGCGCGCAAGATGTCCGGCTCATGCTCGTCGAGTCGGCGATGCCGATAGCCGGAATAGCCAGCACTTTTCGAGCGATGCTTCCGATTCGGATAAGAGACGTCCCACGTGTTATGCATTTTCACAGGGTCGACAAACGCAGTGAGGTCGGCGTGCTGAAAGTGAGCCACCAGCGTGATCGGCAGCGCATGCGCGTGCTCACCCTTCTGCCGGAACCACCACCCTCGGTGAAAAACGCCCTTGTCGTCCACAACTTCCTGCCGAGGCACGCCCTTGGTAGTCCAGCCCTTGGCCAGCGGATGCTCGTGCAAACCTAGCGCGGTGATAACCAGCTCCAGCGCCTTGTCAAACGACAAGCGTGCGATTCGAGGGCCAATAGGTCCCTCGTAGACGCATGGCAAGATGACGGCCAATCGCAGTCGATCATGGTCAGTAGGGTCGATCGCAGCAAACTGGTAGGAGATGATGCGGCGCTTAACGTGCTCACTCTCGCCGATCCACCCACGCTCAGTATCAAACACCTCTGCGCTGACAAACTCAGTATCGAAGCCAATAACGATTGATCCGTTATCAGAGCGCATCCCCAGCACTGACAGGTATGAGCCGAAGCCGCCCGTTGCACGCGTAGCAGTCCGTTCGACCGTCTTGGTCAGCACGAAGAACTGGGCAGGATACTTGCGCGAGGTCGCGGTGTCGCTCGCGCGACTCACCTCCCAACCATCGGCGGCAGCGGCGGCAATGGGGTCTTCCCCATAGGGGGTTGCCGCCGATGCTGGTTTACCAGGGATAAGTATCCCTTCTCGCGTCCAAGTAACGTCTTTCTTGGACGGAACCGGGTGTTGCGAGGTGTCTTTGGCGACGCTTTGTGAGACTCTGCTGACCCTGCTCACTGTGCACCCCCGAGGAGGTCGCGCAGGCGACGGGTCTGCTTGGTGGTGAGTGACGGTGCAGCAGCAACTACCTTGTCGATGGCTGCGTTAACTGGGTCGCCACCAGCGGGGATGACTAGCGCGTCGAGGTCAGTGCGAAGCACTTTGACGCGCGAGCCCGTTTTGTATGCTGGCAGCTTTCCCTTGGCAATCCAAGAGCGAAGGGTCGAGTATGCGCCGTAGCCTTCGGCTACGGCTTCTTGAAGCGTAAGGTAACAGGGGCCGTCCAGAGGGGCGGCGGTAGAAGGGTGTGCTGACAATGGAGTCTCCAGAGACAGGCACGTCAAACGTGCTGTTGTCTCTGGCTGACTCGCTCATAGACGATGCTCTCCGATGGCATCCGTGCCGCCAGAAGGGATCTGCTGCGGATTTGCCACCCGCCTGTCCCGCCCTATTTCCAATCGCTCAGCTTCGACTAGGAACCAACCTGTCTTGGCACCCTCCAGTTTTCGCCAGAGGGGGCGGGGGGCATGACCCGCCTATCGCATTCTCCTAAGGGGCTTACGAGACCCCACACGTAACCTCGGTGCGATATGAAGTGCCTATCTCCACGCCTCCTGGTTATGAGAGGCCCGACTGACTCATCGTCGCAGGGGTGATCCCAACCTTGGCGCTAGCATTTTTCTAGGTCGCGCCGTCACTCCTGTCTCGCGATCCTACTCGACATGTCAAGTTCTGTCAAGCTGAGGCAATGCAAAGTAATCCATAACGTTAGTTCCATACTAAATTTGGTCGAGTTCCGGTTCAAT
>JBOFIQ010000174.1:0-1267 GCA_051650245.1 Propionibacteriaceae bacterium
CAACCGCGCAGAAGTCCGCCCGCAAAACATCGTCATCGTCCACTCGCCCGATGATGCAATGCCCTTCCGGGATCTGCCAATTCTCGCCGTACAGCTTCCATGTGTCCCGATACAGCACGACGCAGTCGCAGCCAGTGCCAGCGTACCCTGCCAGCCGTTCCTGCAGGTGTGGGTCATCCTTACTCACCACAATGTGCAGTGTGGGCTTGCGGGTCTGTGCTGCCAATGACGGCAGCAGTGTTGCCCGGCTGATCTCCAGCCGTCGCAGGGACAGTGCCGGGTCAGTGTAGTGCGACATAATGCAAAGAATGTGGGGGCTCACTGCTGCCCCTCCTGCAGACGCTCTACGGCGAACTCAATCGCCAACTCCTGTCGCTTTACTTCGTCCATCAAATCCTTCAGTGTCAGGCCCATGAACTGTACTACTGCCAACCACGACGCCGCTGTGCCTGTGGCTAGTCTGCTCCGTCGCATAATCGTGGCCAGATGCGGCAGTAACTCAGCCGCCAGTTGTTTGCGTTCGTCGCTCACTGCTGTCCCTCCTCTTGCGCATGCTCGCAGGCCATTTCGCACGCATCCGCAAACCATCGCGGCGGATCGTCGCCCCCGATATCATCGCCATCCGGCCCTTCAAGCTGCATTGACACCTCGCGTTTGCTGAAGGTTAAAATCACCGTGTAGCCGTCTGGCATGTTTTGCTTTGCGTATCGTGCCAGCAAGTTAATCGCTTCGTCGTATCGGTCCAGTTTCACCGATGCCCCTCCTGCAGAATCTGAATAGCTCGGTCCACGTCTACGCTGTCAGTGACCGCCTCATGCAGTGCCGCCAGTGCTCTCCGAATGCGTTGTTCAGCAACATTCAGTTGGCACTGAGCCCACTGATATTCTGGCGTGCTGCCGGAATGCCATGACCCGCACGCAAAGAGAATATCATCGCCGTCCGTGCCACTCTGCGCAGCCCCGCACCACTTACACAATTTCGGCTCGCTCACTGCTGCCCCTCCTGCAGAATCTGGATTGCCTTGACCACGTCCCTAATGTCTATCCAGTCGCCCTGCGAACATGCCTCCATTTCCCCGGCGTTTTCTGGGGCATACCGCTGTGCCTTTTGCAGCACCTGCAGTGCTCGCTGGATCTGGTCATCCTGCTGGACAATGATGCATGACGCATCTGCTACAGCTCGGTGTAGTGTGTTGCTCATTCGCTCACCCTTTCCACGTTCCAGACTGATTCCCCGATACACCTGACAACAAACCTGATGCCCCGTT
>JBOFIQ010000175.1:0-12672 GCA_051650245.1 Propionibacteriaceae bacterium
CCGCGCCGAATGAGCAATGAGCGTGGCCAGATCAAGACCCTCATCATCATGGTTATCGACCTCGGGGTCATGGCTAGGCTCGTCCGCTGCAACGGCTTGATCCTCGTCAGACATCGACTCTGGATCGTACGGCGGCGTACTCATTCTGCCTCGACCTGACCTTTACTCACCCGGAATCTGGCCCCAGCAAGCGCTGCAGGAATGTCATCATCGACGGCAGCAGTCACCATGACTTGCTCAGCAGAAAGTGCTGACTGGGCTAGTCGCTCGCGCCTTGTGGCATCAAGTTCAGCAAAAACATCGTCCAAGATGAGAACCGGTTCAATGCCATCGGCACGCAACATGGAAAAAGCCCCTAGTCGCAGCGCCAAAGCACAGGACCACGATTCACCATGGCTGGCATATCCCTTGGCAGGCAACTCCCCCAACGTCAACGTGATGTCATCACGGTGTGGGCCGACAAGGGAGACTCCACGCTGAAGTTCATCAGATCGACGAGCGGCCATCAGATCAACCATGGCAGCGCTGAGGGCATCTAGTGATGGGTCGGACGTCTCGATCTTGCTGGTGTAACGCGCGACTGCATTGTTATTCGTCGGAGCAATGGTGGCATAGGCCTGTTCGGCATACGGTCCCAGCGCAGCCAAAGTATCGAGGCGAGCCGCAAGAATCTCCCCCCCAAAACGTGCAAGCGGCTCATCCCAAGAATCGAGCGTCGTGGCAAGATCTGGGGAAGCTTGCCGATAAGAACGCCCAGAAACTGACTTTAACAAGGCATTACGCTGTTTTAGTACGCGCTCATAGTCAGCAATGACACCTGCCATCCGAGGCCAGCGAGCGATCACCAACTCATCAATGAAGCGACGTCGAACCGCAGGATCACCCTTCACCAGCGCAAGATCATCAGGAGCAAAAACCACAGTGCGCAGTGCTCCCAGCAGATCCCGGGTACGCGGTAGCGGTGCTCGGTTGAGACGTGCCCGATTAGCTCGCCCTGGAGTAATTTCTACTTCGAGCAGCAGCGACCGGGGGTCGTCGAGACCTGCTTGAACTCGGCCTCGCACCACCGCACGTTCAGCACCAGCGCGAACCAGTGGAACATCAGATGAAACACGGTGCGAACCTAAGGTTGCCAGGTAATCGACGGCTTCAACCAGGTTGGTTTTGCCTTGACCGTTAGCACCGACGAACACCGTAACGCCCGCAGCAAGACTCAGCGAAGCAGTCTCGTACGACCGAAAGTCGTGTAGTTCGAGGGCAGTAACGAACACTAGTCAGGCAGGCGCATCAACATGATGACGTGACGGTAATTCTGCACTGGCTCCGCCGCAATATCGGCCAGACCCATGAGCAAACATGGACGACCCGGCTTGGTGAACGACAGTTCAACAAACGGAGTATCCATGGCCGTGAGCGCATCTTGGAGGTAATGCGGATTGAAGCCAGCCTTATCCAGGCCCTCTTCTTCACCGTGATGTGCGACAACAGCCTGCAAAGCTTCGACGCCCTGAGCCTGGTCGCCCTGAGCGGCTTCCAGCGTGATCTGATCATCGTGAATCAGAATGCGCAGCGGCGTATTACGCTCTGCGACCAGCGCGATGCGCTTCACTGATGCCAGGATCTCAGCGGTGGACACACGCACAGTCACCAACGGGTCCATCGACAAGAAGTGACGTAGCTTGGGGAACTCACCATCAAGCAGACGTGTCGTGATTTCACGCTCACCAGCAGTACCGGCACCGTCGAAACCGATAAGGCCATCACCAGAATCGGGATCAGCCAGCGACATGGTCACGGCCTCGCCCGAGGTCATGGACTTGGCTGTCTCATTGAGTACCCGTGCTGGGACAAGTGCCGCACCCGCGATAGACGGCGACGTCGGACGCCAGGTCATCTCCTTGAGTGCCATGCGGTAACGGTCAGTTGCCAGCAAGGAAAGCGTTTCGCCCTCAATTTCGACGCGGACACCAGTAAAGACGGGCAACAATTCGTCACGACCAGCGGCAACTACGACCTGCGCGACACCTTGTGCAAAGTCCTGCGACGCGATCTCGCCGGTAGCCTGCGGCATATCGGGCAACTGTGGGTATTCCGCAACGGGGAGGGTTTGCAGCGTGAAGCGTGCCAAACCGCAGACCAACTCCATCGACGACTCATCAGCAGCAATATCGACGGGCTTGCTCGGCAATGAGCGGCAGATATCGGAGAGGAGACGGCCTGACACAAGCGCCTCACCCTGCTCTTGAATGTCAGCCTTCACCGTGATCTTGGCACTGGTTTCGTAGTCAAAAGCCGAGAGCACAACCTGGCCCTGCGACGCCTGAATCAACAAGCCAGCAAGGATCGGCACTGCCGGTCGGGTGGGCAAGGATCGCGCAACCCACGCCACTGCCTCGGCAAGAGCATCACGCTCGATACGGAACTTCACCGCGCACCTCACAAAAATCAGGGTTTGTTAGTCACGCGCCAGCATATCGGCAATATCGACTCTTCGCGTCGCTGCGCGATACGTCTGTGGATAATTAAGCCGCCCATCCTGCCAGGACGTAAGCAAAAGGTGGGGTTCTCCAGCGAGAACCCCACCTTCACTAGCCGAAACTAACGTGCTTGCACTGCATCGAGGACTTTGAGCCGCGATGCCCAGATGGCGGGCACGATGGCAGCAAGCATGCCAACGATGGCGGCTAAGGCGACAAGTACACCAAGTTGTGCCCAGTTGATCTGCAACATCGTGATGCCTTTACTGGCCATGGATCGCTGGAACGCAATGCCAAAGACCAACCCCATACCAATCCCCAAGGCAGCACCAAGGAGGGCAATGATGATCGATTCCAGCCCAACCATGATCCGCAATTGCCGTCTGGTCAGGCCAACGGCACGCAGCAAACCGATCTCACGTTTACGCTCAATGATGCTTAATACGAGCGTATTGATGACGCCAAATATTGCAATGATGACCGCGATCGCTAACAGCGCATAGATCATGGCAAGTAACTTATCGATCTGAGCTGCTTGTGCTGTGGCGTAGGCCTCCTTGTCAGTCACAGTGACCATGGGGTAGTCCGCTGTCACCCGAGTGAGCTCAGCCATCACCGGGTCCAATGCCGTTCCGGGCACTAGCTGAACAGCGCCTAGATAATCGACGTCTGGAAAACCTAGCTCCAGCAATGTCTGTCGCGACGTCTGAATCGACCCCAAACCGATGCCCTCTTTTGTGGTGAAAATCCCCACAACCATCAGTGTGGCTTCCTTTTGGCCAACCCGAACTTTGAGATTTTGTCCCACGCTCAGCTCAGAACTCTTCGCCTCTTTTTCCGTGACCATAATCTCGTTTTGAGCGCTGATTGCACGTCCGCTACTGAGTTTTTGCTCCATAACCTTTCCCACCATCGCGGGATCAACACCGGTTAAGGAATACTGCTTGTCTGGTTTTTCGGCATCTGTTGCCGTACCAAAAGTCATCGACCAGACCTTGTCTACACCAGCTACGTGACGCATCGATTCCGTCACCTCGGGTTTCCACCCGGAATAGCCACTTGCTTGCACCAGGGCATCGAAGTTGAGCTGCTCACGGTAGATCGCATGCATCGATTTTTCTAGTGACGCACCCAATACACCAACCGTGGTGACCACCGTCACCCCAATCATCAAAGCCGAAGCAGTGGCAGCAGTTCGACGTGGATTACGCATCGAGTTAGTGGCAGCGAGGTGTCCGATTTGTCCACCAATTCCTGAGTAGATCTTGTCCATGATCCAGGTAAATGGGTAGCCCACGAGCGGGCTTGCCATGGCTACACCGATCACCATCAGTCCTGCACCAGCACCGACCCACATCAGTAGATGGGATAGTCCGCTGTGCATCAAAGAAATGGCAAGGACGACTGCACCAAGACCAGCCAGAACCGTCCCAATAATGACGTGCTTACCAAATTTCTTGTCACTGCTGGCTTCGTCGTAATTGATTGCCACCATCGGTGCCACCTTGGCTGCTTTGCGAGCAGGAAGGTAGGCAGCGATGACGGTTGTCACGATTCCCACGACTAGGCAGATCACGATAGTACGCATATCAGGACTCAATACAGTGCTGATAAGTGGCGATGAAGCACTATTAACTAGGGGTTTCATCAATGCAGCAAGGACCCAACCACCAGCAATACCTGCCAGCGAACCGATCAGGCCGATGATGCTGGCTTCGAACAAAATTGAGGCACGGATCTGACGCCGGCTTGCGCCCAAGGTGCGGTACAACGCAAGTTCACGGCTTCGTTGCACCACAATGATGGAGAAGGTATTGACGATCAAGAACATGCCCACAACCAGTGCGATGAGCGCAAAGACCATCAAGAAGGTTCCCAGGAACGACGTCTGCTTGTGAATTTGTTCAGACGTTCTAGCTGAGGTCATTTTGCCGTCGAATGCTTCATATCCTGTGATCTTGACCTCGGAATTGATGCGCTTAGCTAACTCAACAACATCGACACCTGGCTTGGCAACAACCCAAATTTGGTCATATTTCGTTTCACCGTCATAGAAGTACTTCTGCATTGCTGTGTCGGAGAAAGCAGCATAGGTTGCGCCTCCGGTGGTAGCTGATTCACCCCACATCATTTCGCCCACGATGGTGAACTGATGTTTGCCAGATTCTGCGATAGCGACGGTAATGGTGTCTCCCACGGCAAAACCACCCTTGGCCAGGCTGACGCTGTCAATCGCAACCTCACCCATACTCATTGGTGCTCGACCAGTGACGATCTTTTGTGCTTGCTTGCCTAAATAGGCTCGCCCTGGGTTGAAGTTTCCACCTAAGTTCGGCGTCATGGGGGTGTGGATGACCTTGCCATTCTTGTCTAACAAGAAGGTATTGGGGCGCCAGGAAGAGCCGTAGGCCGCCTCAACTCCAGCAACTGCCCGCACCTGGTCAATAGCAGTCGACGATAGCGGTTGAGTTGCTACAACCCCGCCGTTGTAATTTTCGCTATAGGTTCCACTCGGAGAAATACTGACGTCTGCCTGGGTAGCACTCATCAAGCTGTCGAAGGTTGAGTTGATCATGCGGTTAAACGTCATAACCCCACACAGGAACGAGATTCCCAGCACAATCGCCAGTAGCGATAACAGCAATCGTGCTTTATGAGATGTCAGTGATTTCAACGTCGCTTTGATCATGATGACGTCACATTCTCACTGTGTACACCATCTTTGAGCTGAGCTTTCGCACGCATCGCACTGGCTTCAGCAGCATCCAGATGTGCCATGGAAGCCAAGACTGATTCTCTCGTGGGGTTTGCAATATCGCCTACAACCTTGCCATCGGCAAGGAAAATTGCCCGGTCCGCATAGCTTGCTGCCACAGGATCGTGGGTCACCATGACGATCGTCTGCCCAAAGCGATCTACCGAGTCTCGCAAGAAGCTCAGCACCTCAGCAGAAGCGTGCGAGTCGAGATTACCGGTCGGCTCATCAGCGAAAACGATCGTTGGTTTACCCATCAACGCTCGGGCACATGCCACGCGCTGCTGCTGCCCACCTGACAACTGCGGTGGTTTGTGCTGTAACCGATTGCCAAGACCAACTGCGCTAATGACCTGTTCGTACCATGCCGGATCGGGTTTCTTACCGGCGATAGCCAGCGGCAGAAGGATGTTTTCTTGCGCACTCAGACTTGGGATCAGGTTGAACGATTGGAAGATAAATCCCACCGCGGTGCGTCGCAGCTTGGTCAGTTGAGTGTCTTTGAGATGCCCAAGTCCGGTCTCGCCGATGAAAACGTGACCGCCTGATGGCTGATCTAGTCCCGATAGGCAGTGCATCAACGTTGATTTGCCTGAACCGGATGGTCCCATCACAGCAGTGAACTCACCTGCACCGATATCAATATCGACGTTATCGAGCGCGATGACTTGGGCATCTCCCGTACCGTAGATCTTGTTGAGTCCTCGTGCGGAGGCCGCGACGGTTGTCATACTGCTCCTTCATGATCGTGGTGATGGGCTCAGCCTATGAACCACCTCTGACACTGTCGATGGGAAAGGACCCTGAGGTGTCCCTGAGTGAAGTTTCCCCAGCTTGGGGGTAACAGACTTTTAAAAAGTGAAGGTTATAGTTCTATTCATCTTCGTCGTAGGGTGTGTGGAAACTGGGGAAAACTACATAGAACCCATTGCCAGCACGAAGATCAGCATGGGGGTACAACTGGTGATAACCAAGAATTACACGGGGAGTATTCGTGGGTAACTCGACACCGTGTCCATGAATCCCCAGGTTGTCCTCACAGTATCCACAGTTTTGTCACGAGCAGAACACAGGTCTAGACCGGACTACTTTCGTTTGCAATACTTCATTGCGTGAACCATAGGAAAACTTTAGGTAGTGAACGACGCGAGCAGATCATCGACGCGGCTTGGGACCTTTTTGCAGAGCGCGGATACCACGCGACGTCCGTCCGCGACATAGCTGATCAGCTCGGTATCACGCATCCGGGATTGCTCTATCACTTCCATAGCAAAGAAGAGTTACTACTGGCGGTACTAGCCCGCCATGATGAATGCTCGTACCCGCATACGACTATGACCGATGAACAAGCAGCAGAAAACCCACGCCTGGTTCTGTGCGGGATCGTATCGACTATTGCCTATCACGATGCTGAGAAACCTCAACTAGCTCAGTTCTGCATCAACATCATGGCAGAAGCTACTGATGTCACCCATCCTGCACATGAGTATTTTCGTCAGCGTTATGCAGAACGTGCCCAGAAGTTGAGCACCATCGTCGAACACCTCAGTAAGCAGGGGCACTTCAAAGAACCAGTCACAGACGCCATAGGATTTTGTCGACGTATTTTAGCCGTGTGGGACGGTCTCAAGATTCAACGTCTTTACGCACCCGAGGCAGTATCACTTGTTGCCATGATGGTTGCCCAGATCAATGAATATCTTGTTGAGCCGCTGGATCTAGCAGGTGTGCCCGAATGATCCGGGACTGACCTGAAAAGGATTTTTAGAGTGCTGCCCGTAGCTTGGCTGCTACGAGTGTAAGTTCAGCGCCTGCAGCAAGCGGTGGCTCACTGTCGTGGCGACGAATCATCGTGCTAATGCCACTATCTAAACCTAAAACATGGACGTGAGCGTGTGGCACCTCAAAGCCTTCGACGATCATCCCGATACGAGAGTATTCAGGGTAGGCCCGACGCAAAACTTCAGCCATATGCCGTGCCGTGTCCATGACCTGTGCATAGCTATCAGAGTCTAGATCCCATAAGTGATCGACTTGCGCTGTGGGAATTACCAGCAGATGGCCTGGGGTAAACGGTCTGATGGTGAGCAGAGCAGCAACGCTATCGCTGCGGTAGATGATTTCACCAGGAAGTTCACCATGAAGAATGCGGGTAAAAACTGACGGTTGCATGGGCCTAGTTTAGGGGGTTTTAGCGCTGGCTGGCTTGCTGTTTAATCCGGTTAGTTAGCTCTGTGACCTGGTTGTAGACCGTGCGCTGCTCAGTCATGAGCTGGCTGACCTTATTGACGGAGTGGATCACCGTGGTGTGGTCACGTCCGCCGAAGGCTTGACCGATTTTCGGCAATGAGAGGTCGGTCAGTTCTCGGGAGAGATACATCGCAATCTGACGGGCCGACACCAGTACTTGAGTACGGTTCTTGGAGCACAAGTCATCAACAGTGATGCCGTAATAGGCAGCTGTCTGGCTCATAATTTGGCTGACGTTAATCTCGGTCTCCGCGCCATCTGGGATCAAATCCCGCAGCACGATTTCAGCCAGTCCCATATCTACCTCAGTACGGTTCAATGAGGCGAAAGCAGCCACACGGATCAACGCTCCTTCGAGTTCACGGATATTACGTGTGACTTTCGAGGCAATGAACTCCAAGACATCAGGGCCAACGGTAAGCCGCTCAGCGGAGGCTTTCTTACGTAAAATCGCGATACGCGTCTCAAGGTCGGGCGGCTGAATATCGGTAATAAGACCCCACTCGAAGCGGCTACGGAGCCGTGGTTCTAGAGCTTCAAGTAGTTTTGGTGGCCGATCCGAGGTCATCACGATCTGCTTTTGAGCGTTATGCAGCGTATTGAACGTGTGGAAGAACTCTTCCTGCGTTTGGATCTTTGACTCCAAGAACTGAATATCGTCGACGAGGAGAACATCAACCTCACGGTAACGGGAACGAAACTCCGAGGTCTTGTTATCTGAAATGGAGTTGATGAAGTCGTTGGTCAGTTCTTCAGTGGAGACGTACTTCACTCGGGCCCGCTCGACGTATTGATGAACGTAGTGTCCGAGTGCGTGCAACAGGTGGGTCTTGCCCAGACCAGAATCTCCGTAGATCAGCAAGGGGTTATAGGCCTTACCAGGCTGCTCAGCAACAGCAATAGCTGCGGCATGGGCAAAGCGGTTTGATGAGCCAATAACGAATGAATCGAAGGTGTATTTGGGATTTAGGCGCATGATGCCAGAGCGATTTCGCTCAATGGGAGCGCGGTTATCTGGTTCAGTCATGAGCATCTCAGCACTGGGGACTGCTGGCTCTACTGAAGCTGGGAGCACCATCGGTTCGATGTGTAATTCTGGTTCAACCGTGACGTGAATACGCATGGGATGCCCAAATTGCACGGTCAATGATTCTTCGAGCTGTGCTCGGAGCCGGGTATCAAGACGCTCACCAGTGAAAGCATCGGCAACGCCCACAATGACCAGGCTGCCGTGCACACCGAGCGGAATTGATTTAGCGACAAAGGCCCGGCTGGAAGGGTCGAAGCTTTCCACAACATGTTGCCAAATTGTGGATAAGTCTGGTTCTGCTTGGGGGGATGACGAAGTTGCCGACGTGACCTCTGATGCGGTCTGATCCGTCTGTTCCACGCGTGAAATCCCCCTTGAGGCTACTGTTGGACCCGTAACTCTAGTGCGTTCTCCCCAGGAATCCCCAAAGTTTTCCACAAGACAATCACTTGTGGAAAACTCGAGGAAAAGCTATACAGTTGCAGAATCCTCCACCCCCTGTGGATAGCCAGAAACGTTAGTCCACGGAGTGGGGATGCCGCAACCGGTTGGGCCAAGATTTTTTCAGAGATCGGCGTGTCGGGTTGATGCTGTGGATAGTTGACTCTCAGTTTGACCAGGCACATATCCCTCGCGTACCGTTGAGAGGCCGCCTGAAAGCAGGTGGCCTTCCCCGCCACCGTGGCGGATAGACACGAGTGAAACGAGGCAACCGTGCCGAAGCGCACTTTCCAGCCGAGCAATCGCCGCCGTAGCCGTACCCACGGCTTCCGCGCCCGCATGCACACCCGCGCTGGCCGCGCCATTATCAATGGGCGTCGCCGCAAGGGCCGCACCGAGCTCGCGGGCTAACAAACTGCCGTGTTGCCCGCAGGGGCACGCCTCCGCACTAGCGACGACTTCCGCACCTGTGTGCGCCGGGGTCGTCGAGCCGGTAGGCAGACGGTCGTTGTTCATGCATGCATGCCGACTGCAGGTTCCACTACACCAACTCAGGTTGGTTTCGTGGTTTCCAAGGCAGTCGGCAATGCTGTCATACGCAACCGGGTGAAACGACGTCTGCGTCACCTAGTGCGAGAACTACTACCGTCGACGCCACAGGGCATGACTGTTGTGATCCGCGCTCTTCCTGCTGCGGCAACGCAGGAGCAAGACCTGAGCGCAGATCTACTGAGTGCTTGGCGTCAACTGACGAAAGTGGAATCACGATGAGGTACCTGGTGGCAGGGCTGATTCGGGGCTACCGCCGCGTCATTTCTCCGCTTTACGGCAATGTATGCCGTTACTATCCGACATGCTCTGCTTACGGGCTGGAAGCCGTCGAAACCCATGGTTCGCTCAAAGGACTATGGCTTGCTGGTCGCCGTATTTTACGCTGCCACCCGTGGGCTCCTGGCGGCTTCGATCCTGTCCCCGGTACTCAGGCCGCGCGGGACTGGGAAGCCGAGCAAGCGCAACGTGAGACTTACTTAACTGGTGCAGTGCTACTGCACCCTAACGTTCGAGGTGCAGAGTGATTCCTCTGGGTATTTGGTCCGGCATTAGCCATTTCTTTAGCCTCTTGATGCAGCCGCTCTACACGGCTGTGTCGGCACTGATCGTGTTCTTCCACTGGCTCGTATCGTTCGTTCTGCCGTCGGGTAGTGGCTGGACCTGGGCCATTTCAATCATCTTGCTTACGGTGCTGATCCGAACGTTGATGATCCCGTTGTTCGTCAAGAGCATCCGTTCGTCGCGCAATATGCAGCTCATTCAGCCCAAGATCCAGGCGCTACAGAAGAAATACGCTGGTGACCGCGAACGACTCGGTCAGGAGACGATGAAGCTGTACAAGGAAGAGGGCATCAACCCGATGTCGTCCTGCTTGCCGATGCTGATTCAGTTGCCGATCTTCTGGGCTCTCTACACGGTGCTCTACGGTGCGTCGAAGGGCCGTCCCGCCGGGTTGTACCTGCGTAACCGTACTGACCTGGTTAATTCACTGCGCGATGCCAATATCTTTGGCTCTAAGTTGTCTGGCTCGTTCTTGCCGTTGCAGAACTTTGGGGCCACTCAGATCAATGCCTTGATTCTCATCATCATCATGACGGGCTTGATGTTCTACATGCAGCTCCAGATGACGCGCAAGAACATGCCGCCGGAAGCCCTCAGCGGGCCTATGGCGCAGCAGCAGAAATTCATGCTTTACCTCCTACCTGCGATCTACGCCATCGGTGGTGTGAATATCCCCATTGGTGTGCTGATCTACTGGACCTTCTCGAACATGTGGACAGTGGCGCAGCAGGGCATCATGATCCGTCTCTCCCCCACGCCGAATACGCCGGCCTATCTCGACTGGGAAGAGCGTATGCGGGCTAAGGGCCTCGACCCACGTCAGATCGAGCGTGAGCGGGCTGCAAAGCGTAATAAGACTGTGGTTGCCACCGCTGACCCGACGACTGGTGTTGCTCGGCAGAAGGTTGCTCGTCAGCGCGGCAAGATTACTGTTGATCGAAATGCCAATACCGTGACCGAGGGCGATGATACATCGCTCATCACCTCTGACGATGCCTCCGTTGGGGACAGTGACGATTCACTGATTTCGTCATCAGATAAGACCAAGATCCAACGCCAGCAGCCTGCCCGTACGGCGCGCGCTGTGCGCAAGAAGAAGTAATAAGGAGACCCAATGGCTGACGTGGATCAGACTGAAACCATGCCCGCTGCTGAGGCAGCGCCGACCGAGGCTGGCGAACACAAGTCCAGCAAGCGTGAAACTCTCGAAAATGAGTGTGAAATCGCTGCAGATTACCTAGAGGAACTACTCGATATTGCTGATCTTGATGGTGATATCGACACCTTCGTTGAGGCGGGACGTGCCCGTATCTCGGTCCTGACCGATGCTGACTTACTCGTGGGCAAGGACGGCGAGGTGCTTGAGGCGTTGCAGGAGCTGGCACGTCTTGCAGTGATGACGGAAACAGGTAAGCGGTCCCGGCTCATGCTCGACATTGCTGGCCACCGTGACCAGCGCCGTAAGGAACTGGAAGCCCTGGCTCATGACGCTGTGCTTGAGGTCAAGGAATCCGGTGAGTCTGTGCGGCTGTCGGCAATGAACCCGTTTGAGCGCAAGATCGTCCACGACGTTGTCGCTGATGCTGGTTTGGTCAGCGAGTCGGAGGGCGTTGAGCCAAACCGCCGGGTTGTTGTTCTCCCGGCCTAAAGGTCATTTTCGTGGATGCTGCTGAGATCGCCCAAGAGATCTATGGGGACAACTATAAAACGATAAGCCGATATGTCGATATTTTAGCGACGCGGGGAATCGAATGGGGTCTACTGGGGCCGAGAGAAGTTCCCCGACTGTGGGATCGTCATGTGCTGAACTCAGCAGCAGTTTCCTTGCGGGTTCCCAATGGAGCTGACATGCTCGACATTGGTTCTGGAGCCGGGCTACCAGGAATCCCGATTGCTGTGCTGCGGCCTGATCTAGAGATCACTTTGTTGGAGCCGCTGCAACGTCGTGCGCTGTTCTTGGATCAGGCTGTAGATGAGCTCGGCATTGCTGATCGCGTCACTGTGATTCGTGGACGGGCTGAAGACGTCGACGGGCTTTATGACGTTGTCACGGCTCGGGCAGTAACTGCGCTTGGCGCACTGACCCAGTTAGCACTCCCCCATTTTCGCTCTGATGGATTCTTGCTTGCCCTCAAGGGTCAGAAGGTTCATGAGGAGATTACGGCAGCGACCAAGACCTTCCGCAAACTTAAGGTTCAGGCAGACGTCGAGACTGTTCAGCTCCATGCTGAGCTTGAACCTGCAACATTGGCAGTTGTTGCCAGGATCTAAACCGCATACCTAATTTCAATGGAACGTCCGATCGCCTTCATGTGATCGGACGTTCTTGTGCGTATAGGTTGTGAATTACGTTAAATTGCATGCGACCCCTCTCCTTCCCTCTCTCTCGCCCCATTCTTATAGATGGGACGAAAGAACTTAAGGAAGTTGTGTTTCACGTGAAACAGGAATACGAAGTGATGCGCTACACCTCTGAGAAGAGCAAGGTTGTGAGAGCAACTCTTCAGATCTGTGTAAGTTCATGGAAATGCAATCCCTCTCTCCCCCAGTCGCTAACCTTTCCGTAGTCCTCTGCAGCCACGGACAAGATGAGTGCTGCACCAATC
>JBOFIQ010000176.1:0-1068 GCA_051650245.1 Propionibacteriaceae bacterium
TGTGCTGTGGCTTCGACGACCGCAGTCGCAATTCCCTTGTGGACAAGGTTCTCCGCCATCTCCATCCCGATGAATCCACCGCCAATCACGACGGCATGTGTGGCAGTGCTGGCCGCCAAGGCGAGCTGATCAACGTCCTCAACGTTGCGCAACATGAGGGAACGCTCGATGCCAGGAATTGGGGGAACCGCTGGCCGTGCACCTGGGGAGAGAACGAGATCGTCGTAATGCTCAACGCGCTCACCATCAGGGCTTGCAAGCGTGACCGTCTTAGCGACTGGATCGATCATGGTGGCCTCGGTATTGATCAGAACATCAATGCCAAATCGCGCGGCAAGAGACTGCGGGGTCTGCAGTAGGAGCGATGAGCGTTCTTCAATTACGCCGCCGACGAAATAGGGCAATCCGCAGTTCGCGAAACTCACGTATCCCGTTTTCTCCACCACGGTAATTCGCGTGTTCTCTTCGAGACGTCGAAGGCGCGTAGCCGTCGACATACCACCTGCAACCCCACCAACAATGACGACATGACGAGTGTTCATGGTGCCAGCCTAGGACAAAGTAGAGGTGATCCCAAATACCCTGGGGGGTATAGTATTTTGGGTAAGCAAGCCGAAGGAGAAAGTTATGTGCCGTCCAATTACATGCAAGGTGTGCCGTAAGACCACCTGGGCTGGCTGCGGCGAGCACATCGCCTCGGTTAAGGCCACCGTTCCAGATTCCCAGTGGTGCGACGGCACCCATGAGGGCGTTGAGCCCAAGGGCACATTCGGCGGTCTCTTTGGTGGAAAGTAATGCACCTGGAGACTGCTGAGCTCGACGGGGTCGTCCGTCGACTCAAGCGGGCTCAAGGCCAACTTGGCGGCATTATTGCCATGATCGAGGATGGTCGTGACTGCAAAGACATCGTCATGCAGTTGGCTGCGGTGAGCAAGGCCGTTGATAAGGCTGGGTTTGCCGTTATCGCGACCGGACTGCGCCACTGCGCGTCGAAAGGCTCAGATGATCTTGACGTGCAGCAGTTGGAGAAACTCTTCCTCTCCCTGGCCTAAGAGCCCTGCTTACGCT
>JBOFIQ010000177.1:0-1875 GCA_051650245.1 Propionibacteriaceae bacterium
GGATAGGAGACCCCGGCTCCACCGCTTGCGACCTGGTGACTTGTGTTAGCCGTAGGTTGGCTAAGTGGAGTAGCCGTTTGTTGGATGCTTGGCGGCGATGTCTGGATGGCTGGAGCTTCTTCGCTGGGCTCTGGTGTTACGACAGCGGGAGCAACAGGTACTGCCGCTGTCGCTGCTGGAGCCGCCACAACAACGACAGGAACTTCTGGGGCTACTCCAGGTAACGACGGAGCTGCCTCGCTAGATGCTGACGTCGCCGTTATCCAGACAGTGGGCTGTTCGGTTGGGGCCACGAAAGTGGGCTGCGTTGCCGTGATCCAGACAGTCGGTGATACCGGTGTGGCTGTCGGGGGATAGGAGATATGAGAGGACGGCTGCGTCGGAGTCGGCGTCACAATCTCTGTGATCTCAGGAGTCGGTGAAACTGACGGGGCAGGGGATACGGAGGTCGATGAGGTGATGATCGTCGGTGCTGTATGACAATGCCCATGGCCATGGCCATGCCCGTGTCCAGGATGGCAATGATCGTGGTGGGCGACGATGACTGTTGCGTTCGCGGTCGCGGTAATCACGATGCTAGGAGCTGCGGCTGATACCGGGACGAAGCTCAGCAGGCTGATAGCAGAAAGCGCCGTGGCGCCAAGCGCAACGGATAGATGCTGAGTACGAATAGTCATCAGAAAGAAATCCCCCGATCGCGCTCTGATGTTCGGCGTTGCTGGGCGATGACCCAGCAAGAGACAAGTTTACTGCAATATTTTCTTCAGCATTAGGTCTGTTGCTCTTTTCTCCTGTGACTTTGAGTGGATACAGTAAGGTTCATGGCTATCCCCCCATTTGAATTCGTGAACACGCCCCAAGGTGAAGTCTGCAAGATCAGCCTGCGTGGTCGCGACGTGCTATCAAATCCAATGACGAATTTTGGCACTGCTTTCAGTCAAGAAGATCGACAGAAGCTCGGCATCGCCGGTCTGCTGCCGTCACGAGTCGCCACAGTCGAAGGACAACTCCGTCGAGCATACGAGCAATATGCAAAGCAGCAAGATTGCCTCTCGAAGTTCCTTTGGCTCAACAGCTTGCAAGACCGCAATGAGGTGCTCTACTACCGTCTGCTCATGGAGCATCTTGAAGAGATGCTCCCCATCGTCTACACGCCAACTATTGGTCAGGCGATCCAGGAATACTCTCGTTGGTTCCAGCGTGGCCGCGGCGTCTATCTCTCCATCGATCATCTTGATGAGATGGAAGAGGCCTTGAAGTCGTACGGTCATGAAGCTGGCGAAGTTGATCTCATCGTGGCAACTGACTCCGAAGGTATCCTCGGTATCGGTGACCAAGGTGTTGGCGGCGTTGCCATCACCATTGGCAAGCTCTCGGTGTACATTGCGGCTGCTGGTATCCACCCACGTCGAGTGCTACCAGTTGTTCTTGATGCGGGCACTGACAACCTTGAACTACTCAATGACGAGTCGTACTTGGGTGAGCGTCACTCCCGTGTCCGTGGTGAGCGTTACGACGCTTTCATCAAGCAGTACGTCGAGACCGTCAATCGTCTCTTCCCGAACGCAATGTTGCACTTTGAGGATTTCGGTGCGGGTAATGCTCACCGCATTCTCAAGTCTTACCGCGATGATTACTGCGCGTTCAACGACGATATCCAGGGTACGGCGGCAGTTGTTGTTGCCGCTGCGCTGTCGGCGATTCATGCTTCTGGTGTTCCGATGAACGAACAGAAGATCGTGATTCACGGCGCTGGTACTGCCGGCGTTGGCATCGCTGATCTTTTGTGCGACATTATGGTCAGCAAGCATGGTATGACCCCAGAAGATGCGCGTAAGCGTTTCTACTGCTTGGGATCGCGCGGCCTGATCCGTG
>JBOFIQ010000178.1:0-1107 GCA_051650245.1 Propionibacteriaceae bacterium
ACTCTCAGCAAGACATCCCGAAACGGAAAAATTATTGAGTGGTTGGAGGATCGCGGGCTAACGGAGGCGGATCGCGACGAGCTGGGCGCTAGTCTGCTAGTGCAAGCAAGTGCCCGCCGCTTCGTCAATCCAGTCAAAAGCTACCTAGACGGTATCCCAAAGCGCTACAGAGCATTCAGACGCGAACGCCAACTGGCAAACACTTGGTATCGTCACCAAGGCTTCGAAGCTCGCGATATCCACCCGCTGGAATTGGATATCGTCTTGCTCGCAATCTTGCGCGCGGCAACCGGCCTTATTAGTGGGCCCAACGTTCTGCGCGATATCGACAGTCCCGCATGGTCATCACTCAAGCCTATTTTGAGTTATTATCGCAACCAGATCCTAGTGGATGAGGCGACGGACTTCTCACCGATACAGCTTGCGAGCATGGCGGCACTGGCGCACCCTCGGCTGCGCTCATTCTTTGCTTGTGGTGACTTCAATCAGCGTCTGACCACTTGGGGTGCACGCTCCTCTGACGACTTGAAGTGGATATTCACCGATTTTGATATCAAAGAGATAACCGTTTCCTACCGGCAGAGCAAACAGCTCAACGAGCTGGCCAGCGCGATGCTCCGTGCCGTCGGTGGTCCCGAGCAAAACGCTAGCTTGCCTATGCACATGGACTGCGTAGGAGTCGCACCAACACTGCTAGAACACGCCAGCAACATAGAAACCACGGTTGCCTGGTTAGCAGATCGCATTCGAGAAATTGATCGCTTTGTCGACCCATTGCCATTGCCATCCACAGCCATTTTTGTGAACTCAGAGGCAGAGGTTGCCCTGGTGGCTGAAGCACTCAACACTGCCTTGGCAGATCACAACATCCCTGTGCTCGCATGTCGTGAGGGCCAGGCAGTAGGACAAGAAAGTAACGTGCGCGTATTCGACATCAAGCACATCAAAGGACTGGAATTCGAGGCTGTGTTCTTTGTCGGCATTGACCAGCTCGCCACACTCCACCCATCACTGTTCGACAAATACCTATATGTCGGTACCACTCGAGCAGCTACCTATCTGGGAGTGACTTGTTGGGGCGCTTTGCCATCCGCGATCGATAGCTTA
>JBOFIQ010000179.1:0-1665 GCA_051650245.1 Propionibacteriaceae bacterium
AATGCACTGAAGCTGATGGTGTTGCCCTCCTTGAAGATCAGAGGCGATGCCTGATTCGCATATGTCGGAGTGGGCAGCGTCTCATCGGTCGGAGCGTTGTAGATGCCCGTCATCGTGAAGCTGATGAAGGGGATCTGACCCACCTCGCAGTTCATCTCGAAAGTACCGCGACAGCCGGTGACTTTGTGGCGGATGCCGTCTTGGTGGTAGTAGATGGTGCAGCTTTCAAAGCCGCTGCTCTCAGGCGCATACGTCGCGCTGGTGC
Source organism: Propionibacteriaceae bacterium (assembly GCA_051650245.1). Taxonomy (GTDB): domain Bacteria; phylum Actinomycetota; class Actinomycetes; order Propionibacteriales; family Propionibacteriaceae; genus JBOFIQ01. The sequence goes on from JBOFIQ010000179.1 coordinate 266, forward strand.
TGGTAACCAGCGTCTCACTCAGTCCACAGCTGCGCAGCACAGGCCCATAGGCAGGTGCAGTGCCAGCGGTGCCAGAACCTGCCAGCTCAACCTCGAACGTCACCTCGACGCGGGTCTGACTCAGCAGTTGATCAGACTGGCCGAGATAAGGGCGCACCAGTTCGCGGTTAACGGTCTCAGCCATCAGCGGCTGGATCTCGAGGTTGCGTACCAAGATGGCATTGCTTCCACCGGTTGGCGTTGAATCCGTGCCGTAGGTGGATTCAATCTTCGCCAGGATCAGGCGTCGGCGCGTCAGAACTGATGCCATCGGTGGCTACCTCGATTGTGGGATGAGGGGCCGGCTGTGTCCGCTCGACGAGCTTTCGCTTGCCGGTTTTGGTGTCGACCAGATAGCTCCCGCCCTGGCCTTTGTATTCGTCTTCCATCGTAGCCGCTACGGACTCTGTGCCAAATTAGCGACCCGCGTTCGATATTTCACCACGTAGTCGCAGGTGATCACACCAGATGGTTGATCAGCTTCCTGCAGATCGAAGTTGACCGTTGATGGCTGCACGTCATAGGCAAAGCCATTGCACGTCAAATCCGCCATGATCCTTGCGTGCAGATCTTCAATGATCGGATCGGCAACCTGATCGGGGATATTGCCGCGCACGATCACAGCAACGCGAACGGTCAATGTCCAATCCAGAGTAGGCGCGCTTGTCAGTTGCTGGCATGTGTCACTGATCGGTTCAACCACGATGGCCGGCAACTCACCACGCGCAAGTGGTTCAACCCTGCTGCGGTAAATCCGCGTGCTGACGCCGGTAGTGCCTGTCAGATTGCTGCGGATCCTGGCCAGGATCGACTCACGGCGCGTTGTCATGAGTCACAGCACACAGTCATCGTGATGCTACGGCCAGCGCTGATCGATGTCACATCGAGACGGAGATAGCGCACCGCATAGTCGCAGTAGGTATGGATATGGTTGCCGGCATCCTTGGTTTTGGTCTCGCCGATGTTCGCCCAATCAGTGCCGTTCATCGAACCCTGCACGTGATAGGTGACTTGGCCGCCAGTGATCTTCTCAAATGTGGTGAAGACCGTGCCATCAACCTCGATTGCTGCAGATGAACCGATGGCATCTGAGATCGTGGTAAAGGCATGGATATTCTGCGGACGATCCGCGTTGCCGCCGTAGATGGTGCTCATGTCTTTTGCAATCCGAGTTGCACGAACTTACCGTCATCCATCAGCATGGCCTCTCTGACGGTGTAAGCAGCCCCATCCACGGTGATCGAGTCGCCGCGAATGAGACTGCCGAAGCTTGAGGTTCTGGTTGTCAGCGTGTAGTCAGTGCTGAGCACCATCCCATCGCTGATCACCTGGCTTGGCATGTCCAGGATTCCCTTTGCAGT
>JBOFIQ010000180.1:0-10085 GCA_051650245.1 Propionibacteriaceae bacterium
GCTTTGCCAAGATCAAGTCCGCCTTGCTTGCCTCCAGCCTTGAGATCGAGGATGTATTTACCATCTTCGTGGCTAAGCCCAGCAACCTCGCTCAAGGTGCGCGCTTCGACCGAACGGCAGCCGATGTAGTCCCCCTCGGTAACCGGAGTCCCAGACGGCGAAGACTCGCACATCTCAGATTCGGTAATCCCAAACTTGTCGGCCGTTTCCTTCTTGATCAAGATCGACATGGTGCTGTCAATGTGCTCATCATCCTTGATGTCCAAGGCCATCACGACACGCATGATTGCGGTCGACGACTTCTCAGCCTGTGCAGTTGAAACAAATCCGGACATGCTGAACATCAGCGCAACGCCTAGGGCGCATAGCCCTCGTAACATCTTCATGACAATGAGCATATGGCCTAGCACTGTCACTTTGGCAGGTTTTACCTCGCCGGGTTCTTCCGCGCATAACTACGCCTCACGACGATCAATATCCCGCTAGCCGCGATAAACACGCCAGCACCAAGCACAATCACCCACCAGGGAGTGCCCTGATATCGATCTTGGCCCTGGGCAGCAACCATGCCGTTAAGGTAGTCCTCTTTCTCAGTCCACACGAGGCCCCGACTACCTTGCCGCTGCGGCTTACCGGAGTACGCAATCACACGCCCGGGGAATTGCACAGCCACCCGAATACTCGCCAGTTGAGATGCTTGCAGACCGGGGTAAGCCGGGACTCGCACCTCATAGACGTCTCCGGTATGCCAGACGTAGCTCGATAGCTGTGCGAGCCGAACCGTCGCTCGCGCTTCACAGCCAACCTGCCCCGGTTCGTATACCGGAACCGTTGCCGCCGAGGGAAGCTCAGCAGCCAAGGAATCACAGATATCTTCAGCGCGAACTTCACGGTCGAGATAGCGGGCCTGACTTTGTTCGACCATGACCCGTGCCGACACAGTGATGTGATCATCGTCGCTAATTGATATCTCTGCTTTTGCCTGCACACAGCCGCTCACCATCAGCACACCCAGCAACGCAGCGAAGACCCGCTTCATGAGGTCACGTGCCAAGCGTGGAGGAACCCATCGCGGCGTACAACCTGTACCCCAGCTAAGGCTAGTGGGCCTTGCCCATGCCATTGCGTCACAAGTTCTTCCACTCGGCCAATATCATGAGCGGTCGGTCCAGCCATACCCGCAGCCAAGAGCCAGCGCCGAATCACACGAGTCCGCAGCGGACGAGCCATATCACTAAGAGCAACCACGTCTAGCTGCGCTGGGCAGGGTAACTCTGCTGCGAGCGCATCCAGATAATCCACATCGTCAGCGATGAGGCGAGCCGAGCGAGTCAGCGCCTCAGTAATTCCTGGGGCAAAGGACTGATCCAGGTCGGCAATGATCTGCCGGGCTCGCACCCGCAAGAAGTTGGGATCGACGTTCATCGGGTCATGCCACGGAGCCAGCCTCCACTCAGCACACGCCGCTTCCGTCACCGCTCAACGTAGCCCAAGAAGCGAACGTCGATAGCGCCCCGCCACCGGACGCATTCCCGCAAGAGAACGACCGCCAGAACCACGAGCCAGCCCTAACAACACAGATTCAGCCTGGTCATCACTGGTGTGACCAAGCAGAATCGGGCCAGCACCCGCAGCCGCCAAAGCCTGCCGACGAGCATCCCGGGCTGCAGCTTCCATGCCTCCTTCACTGCCCACCTTCACCGCGACGATCTGCGTCGCTAAACCCAAACCGCGACATTGCGCTGCCGCCTGCTCCGCGACCTCAGCAGAGCCAGGCTGTAGTTGATGATCGACCACGACCACGAGCGGGTCCAGCGATTGACGCCGAGCCGCCCACGCAACACCGGCCGCGAGCGCCAGCGAATCAGCGCCACCAGAAACTCCCACGACGCAAGGGCCGGGACTATCGGCGAGTGCAACTGCGACGGCCCGCGCCACGCGCAAGGAGGCAGGACCAAGTTCTTTAGCAGCCATCAGAGGACGCGCGCTGCCCAGCGCTCTGGGTCGTGCAACTCGATGAGGCTGGGCATGTATTCGGGGCTGCGCCACACGTTATTGAGGCTCTGTATGCCATGCCGCCAGATCACCGCGTCGCAGAAAGCTGCACCGTCACGGTATTGCGCGAGCTTGACGTCATACTTCAAGACTTTGCGCATCATGGCATTGGCCAGATTTTGTTCCCGCTTGCGCGCGAATCCTTCTTTGATCGTGGCAATTGTCGGGATGACAGCGCTATCGACCTTATTCATCATGGTTTCGGCATAGCCCTCAACAACGCTCATAAATGCAGTCACCCGATCAAGATCAACGCGCGCATTCGCCACGGAGAAATCACGGACTGCGTCCGCCACTAACGTCCGCATGTACCCACGCAGCCACGGTGCCGCTTCTGCCTGTAACCGATGGGTTTGCTCATGGATAAGCACCCAGAGCCGGAAATCACGCGGGTCGAGAGCGAGATCACGTTCGTAGACCAAGAAGTTTGGCGCAACCGCATAGAGCGCTGGTTCGGGTGAAAATGGATCAAACTGGCCGAGAATCTTGCCAGAAAAAGCAGCGAATCCCAATCCGAGTTGTACCCCTTGCGCCTTCGCTTCAACGCTTCGCCATAGACCTCGCGCCGGGCCTTCCTCGACGTCGGCAAGAAGTACCTGAGCTGATTGCGTATTGCGCCGGACCCACTCAGCACGGCTTAGTGGCTGCGCGATGAGTGCTACGCCTGGATCAGGCAAGCACGATAGTTGTACTGCGTGGGCGTGCGCTTCGCTCGATAGCGCACGCAACATCGCGACTGTCTCATGACGCTCTTGCGGCGTTGTTGTTGGCCCCGCAGGGACATGGCGCGACCCAAATCGAGCCGCGCCTTCCCAATCGATAGCGGGGATTGGCACTACTTCGTGAACTCAGTCTCGTAGCTAGTACCGCGAGCGCGCTCCCATGAAGCCTTGATTTCTAGCTCGGCAGCTTCGCGGCCAACCCAGATAGCGCCCTCAACCGACTTACCAGGCTCAAGATCCTTGTAGACGGTGAAGAAGTGCTCAATTTCGAGACGGGTGTACTCCGGGATATCGTCAAGGTCCTTGAGGTAATCACGACGATGATCGGCTACCGGGACGCACAGAACCTTGTCGTCGCCGCCCATCTCATCCTTCATACGGAACATGCCAATCGCGCGGCACTCAACCAGAGCGCCGGGGAAGGTCGGTTCCGGGATAAAGATCATGGCGTCGAGCGGGTCGCCGTCTTGACCGAGAGTGCCCTCGATAAAGCCGTAGTCCTGCGGGTAGTTCGTCGCAGTAAAGAGCGTGCGATCAAGGCGGATGCGACCAGTGTGATGGTCCATCTCGTACTTGTTCTTCGTACCCTTGGGGATTTCGACGGTGACGTCGAAAGACAGGGTATTGGGCAGGGAATGGGTATGCGCGTAATCCTCAGTCACAGTGCCACCTTACCGTGGTCAGGCAATGCTGGGGCCAGAAAGGGCAAGACCAAGCGCGCCAGCAGCCAGACATAACGCCAACAGACCTATCCCCCAGGCAATTCCCCGCCAAGTATCTGTTCTCAACACCCGTACGTGCTCAACCATCGCCGTCGAAAAAGTTGTGAACCCTCCACAGAAGCCAGTACCGACGATCAGCACGAGCTCTGAGTGCCCCCACCCAAGGACTAAGCCCAGAAGAAAAGACCCCGCGACATTGACGATGATGGTGCCCCAGAAGGTATCGGGGAATCGTGTTCTCATCGCAGTATCGACGAGGTAGCGGCAGCAGGAACCGACACCGCCAGCAAGCATCATGGCCACGATCATCGGACGACCTTCATTCCGCACCAGGCCGCGAGCATCCCGGCGAGCAATGAACCACCGGCGTATCCCAGCCCCGCCACCGGCTGCGACTGAAGCAACCGCACCGTCTCCATGCTGAAAGCAGAGTAGGTGGTGAACGCTCCGAGCATGCCTACCCCAAAGAGCAGACGTAGAGATTCACTGTGGCCCGCAGATATGGCAGGTTTCGGCGATTCATTTTTCTTTGCCAGCCACGCCAGGAGCAGCCCCAAGAAAAAGGCACCCGCGACGTTGACGATAAGCGTGCCGAACGGCCAAGGACCATTGAGTTGGCTCAGCGCCCAACGCGCAAGCGTACCCACACAACCCCCGGTAAAGACCAGCGCTAGACGACGAATCACACATCTAGGCTAGCCGTGGCATAAGGTTTCCCTCATGTCCGAGTACTTGCTCCTTCTCGCCCCATCCGCAAACCACGTCTACGCTGGCCAGGCTGCACGCCTTGCCGCCGCCGAATTGGCGCTGTGTATTCCAGGCGCCATCGACGTCGCACCGACGACGCTAGCCGGTGTTGATTACCTCGGTTTTACCGCAGGTGATCTTGAGCCTGCTGATATTGCCCGGTTGTCGGCCAGCCTCGCGCTCTTTGAGCGTATTGATGAAGCGCTGTTAATCCCGCAGGAGCTTCCCCGCCTCGAACTTTTCGATACCGATCTGGTCTCCATTCCCAAGTACCCGGGCAAAACAAATGAGCAATTCACTCGGCTGCTGGTCAATCTCACCCTCGCTGCCTGCGAAACCACGTCGTCAAAGAAGGTCATCCTTGACCCGATGTGTGGCCGTGCTACGACGCTCATGGTGGGCTGGCAACTCGGTCTTCACGGTGCAGGTGTTGAGGCTGACGCTAAATCCGTCGAGGCTTTCTGCGCGTACCTCAAGACCTACCTGCGCCGCAAGCGTCTCAAGCATGCAGCGGATATGACGCCCGTTCGCCGTGACGGCCACCCTATCGGGGAGCGCTTTGATGCTGAGGCCAAGGAGCAAGGCTGCGAACTCACGATCTTCACTGGCGATACCCGCGATTCCCAGTTGCTCTTCGGTAAGAAGAAGTTTGATCTCATCGTCACTGACGCCCCCTACGGCATCGTTCACGGCAGCAAGCCGCAGCTCAACATCGCCCAGGAAAAGCACCGCAAGGATCGCTCACCGGCGGCACTGCTCCATGACGCAGTGCCGGTGTGGGTATCCCAACTCAAGCCTGGTGGCGCGCTTGGGATTTCCTGGAATACCTATGGCTTGTCGCGTGAAGATCTTGTCGATCTTCTTCTTGATGAGGGACTAATCGTCCATAACGACGGCGCGTGGCTCGACTTTGCTCACCGCGTTGATGCTTCGATCAACCGTGATCTCGTCGTGGCAACGCTGCCTGCTGGTCCTACCGATGCCTAGTGTGATCCTGCTTCGACATGCTGAGGCACTACCTGACTCGACGACGGGCCGCGATTATGACCGGCCGCTCAGCCCGGTAGGGCGCGAACAGGTGCAGGACGTCCGAGGCTGGCTCGATGGAATGGGCGTATTACCACAACGCATCATCGCGTCGCCCTCAATGCGCACGCGGCAAACGACTGAACTCCTCGGGCTCCAGGCGGGCATGGATTATGTCGATGGGCTCTATGACAATCACCCAGATCGAGTACGTTCAGCGCTGTGTGGCGTGACCGACGAGATTGAGCACCTTCTCATCGTGGGGCATGCGCCCAGTACCCCAATGGTGGCTGAGGAACTCAGCGCTGGTGGCGAGGCGTCGGATAGCTTCTTTGCGCGAAGTTTTGGATGTGCGAATGCAGTACGTCTGGACCATGCCGGACATTGGGTTGATCTGGCCGATAGTTCGGTTGTGCTGACCTTCATCGACGGTTTTCGTCCAACGCGACGTTAGCCCTCGATGAGGGATTTACCCACGTAACCGCCAGCAGAAAATCCTGGCGGAATGACGAATACGGCCGAACCAATCGTCGTGGCATAGGGGTTAAGTGCACTGCCTTGATCAAGGGATTGCAGAATTGGGACGAGTTGCTGTTCCACATTGGCCTGATAACTCAGCAAGATGAGTCCTGTGGATTGATCGACGCCACCGGGGATGCGCTCTTCGTAGGTGTAATTCAAACCACGCCGCAAAATCGTGGTGCCAGGATTTCGGGCAAGACGGATATGCGCGTCTTTGGGAATAACGAGATTTCCCTGGCTATCGTGCGCTGCAAGATCGGGGCTATCCGCCTCCGTATTACCCGTTAGCGGCGCGCCGGTGGTGGCATGACGACCGATGATGAGATCTTTCTTGGCCGTGGTGAGTTTGTCCCACGTGGAGACCTCGTATTGAATGCGACGTACAGCGAGCGTGGTCCCGCCGGCAAACCATCCTGCAGTATCTGGCCAGACGCAGGCGTCGAGCTTGGTTGTCGTGGGGTTGCCGCTGCCCATCATGTGCCCTAAGAGCGTGCGGCCGGTGGTAGCGTCGCCGTCAGCATTCGTGCCGCGCCAACTGCCATGTTGTACCCAGCGCAGCGACGCTACCGCTTGGGCCTGCTGGATCAGCACTCGTGATGCGTAAGCGACCGTTGTGGGGTCATCAGCGGCTATGACGAGAAGGAGATCACCGCCGGACCAGCGTTGGGATAGTTGGTCTTTGTCCAGGTCAGGTAACTCGATGAATCCCGCTGGGGCATTGCCATGGAGTTCGGTGAAATCGAAGATCCGGGGCCCGAATCCAACAGTGATGGTGAGCGATACTGAGCCTTGGGCTAGATGATCTAGGTAGCCAGCAGACTTTCCGTCCATAAGATCGGTGATCGCGGTAGACCATGACTTAAGGAGCGCAATCACGTCGCTCAACTGCGTCGTTTCGCCCAGATCGAAGGCGACGAGATCTGTTACTGCAGGCTGAGGAGCAAGCACCCCTGGCTGATGGGTCGCCGCTGGTGAATAGCTGTGCCGGATGACATCTTCAACTGGTTTTGAGGCCTGCACCACGGGACGATGTTTCGTCCCAGCGAGGTAACCACTACCCGCACCGACGGCCAAACCGCCAAGAGCAATTCCGGTCACGGCAGTGGCATTGTGCAGCAGATCTCGACGGCTTATCCCTGATGGAGGTGTCGTCTCGTCATGAGTCTGCTGTTCTTGTGCCACTAGGCCAGACTACTGGCAGTTATGCCATGTCGCGTGTTCCAGCGCTGCTGATTTAGTAGGAATCGCTGGGATCGATATTGGCGCAGTCGAAACTGTTATCGCACACGTGATAGGTGATGTAGACCGCGATTAGTCCCATGAGCCCTGCAAAGATCACCCGGTGACCTAGCTGACCTGCGCCGAGCATTTCAGCCCAGCGATAGAGCGAACCGTCTGGAAGCAGCGAGCGCTTCCCCGTGACCGTTTCAAGCCAGGGGGCCGCAGCAAAAGCCCCGACGGACATGACAACGAACCACAGCCACGGCTGCTTGAGCGCCTGACGGACAATCACGATAGGTCCCCTCGACTGAGCTTGATTCAGCTCAACGTCACGTTCATCTTGAGCAGGTAGTAAGCCCCTATGACCGCAGCGCAAAGGCTTGCGATACATAAGTAAGGGTTGGCTACCCTGATCTGAGACTATGTGTGACAAGGCTGTTCAGTCAAGAATCATGCGCTGGCACCAAGGCCATATTTGCCGGGCCTGGGGAAAGTATGCGCAGAGTCATTGCCCGCTCTAGGAGTGGCTGAGAAGAGTTGCACCATAGCGCTCACGAGATGTACACGAATATATGGAGCCGCCTTGGGGAGTCGAACCCCAAACCTACGCTTTACGAGAGCGTCGCTCTACCTACTGAGCTAAGGCGGCACGGTCTACTGACCGAAAAACAACTATAGCGGACCCTTACGCGCTTGCAAAAATCTACCCGGCCCGCTTACTTGCCCTTACACACTGTTGCCGGAGCAGGCACCGTACCGTCTTGGAGGTAGCTCGTCACCGCTGAGTTGATGCACGCATTTTCTCCACCAAAGGTGCCATGCCCAAATCCGTCGTAGGTGAGTACTTCTGCGTTACCCAACTGATCTGACATCCACTGAGCGAACTCATAGGGAGTCGCCGGATCACCAGTGCTACCGACCACCAAGATCTTGGTTGCCGACGAAGGAGCGGTGATCTTTGGTGCCGTTGCGGCTCTCACCGGCCACGATGCGCATGTAGCCCCAGGGCCGAAGTAGAACCCGAAGAATGGAGCGTCCTTGGCCTGATCTTTCCACCCATCACGCGCAGCCTTCACTCCTGCGTCTGGCCAGTCCACGCACAAGATTGAGGGGAACGCGATCTGTAGTTCCTCCCAGGTTCCATCATCGTTTCGACCATTCATCGCGTCGGCAAAACTCAACAGCACCGAGCCGTCACCGGCATAAGCCCGCTGAATCGCCTTCTTGAGATAGACGAACTCCGCATCGCTGCCGTAGAGCACCGTGACGATGCCTTGTACTGCAAGGGCTTGGGTCAGCGGACGATTCGCATCCATCGTCTTGAGTGGAGCGCTATCGAGCTTGTCCAAGAACTCTTTGAGCCGTCCAACGACCTCCTCGGCGCTGCTGCCTAATGAGTTGTCCTTCTCGCTTATGAGCCACCCGGCAAAGTTCCACAAGGCCCGGTCGAAACCTGTTGCCTGCGAAATACCTTGATCGTCGGTGACATTGACTGCCGAATCGAGCACCATACGTCCGACTTTGTCTGGATACTTCGAGGCGTAATACGACCCCAGATAGGTGCCGTAGGAATACCCCAAGTAGTTGAGGCGTGGCTCACCCAAGAGCTGACGGATCAGATCCATATCCTGCACCGTTTGTGCCGTGCCGATGTACTTCAAGTACTCCCCAGAGTTCTCTGCGCAGCCCTTGGAGAAGGTGGCAAGGGTGTCGTCGAGCTCCTTGGCCTCCGCATCGGTGTCTGGCGACGCATCCATTGATGTTTGCTTCTCCATCAACGGCAATGGTTGCCCAAACTGATCCTTAAAACACACCACCGGCGTAGAGGCTCCCGCACCGCGCGGGTCCCAGCCAATCAGGTCATATTTCGTGAGTGCGTCATACCGCTTACCTGTGGGCATTTCACGCCCAGCCGCCCCCGGACCACCCGGATTCATCAGGAGTGAGCCATATTTCGCTGGCGACATCGTTGCCTTACGAGAAAGCTGCACAGTGATGGCTTTGTAATCTGGACGGTCATAATCCATCGGTGCCAGGATGCTGGCACATTGACCAAAATCGCATGATGACCACACCAACGTCTGATTGGTGTACCGATCCATACCAGTACCTGCAGGCGGATCGACGATCCCCTTGAGCGGGATAAACGGTAGTGCAACCGTGGTAGGCCGATCTGGTTGGTCTGCTTTGCTCGGAGCAGCAACGGGCTTGGGTACTTGCCCAGGAACCGCTGCAGCCTTCGGACGAGCAACAGAGGGCACGCTACTCGGAGTAGCCGGAGCTTGAGTGGGGTTCGATCTACCAGAACTCACGCTGGGCGTTGGTAGCTGAGCCGAGCAACCAGCCACAATCGTGGTAAAGCTCAGCGCTAATGCGGTGGCTGCTGCAATGCGAGGGTATCGACGAGTCACCTTCCACAGGGTAATCGGTCCCGGGGGCAGGCAACAGCACAAATCACCAATCTGTGGATAACCTCAGCATTGTTCATTAGTCTGGGCTAAATCTGCTGACCCGCTCGCTGCTGGTTCGGGGCAACGCCTGATCCATCGAATCGTGAGTACCCAAAAGCACAGAGCCGAGATGCCCGCAAGTACCAGCGCCGGTAGCCACAACTCCACCCACCAGGGCTGCGATTGCTGTGCATCAGCCGCGCTAAAACCGATATTCCATAGCCACAATGATGTGCCCAATGCCACCACTTGCGTCGCAAGAGCGATAGCGGCTAGCCGAGACCCTAGCGCTCGCACGAGCATGAACTGACACAGCAGAATCAGCACCAGTACCGCCCCAAAGGCAACACAAGACAAGCCAAGTGCCACAGCAACGAGCATCCACCCCCATACCGCTGATCGATAACCCCGCCGACCGGTGAGATCTGCCCAGAGCCGTCGCATACGTAACCGCACTGCAGCGCAGCGTGCTGCACGCGCAACCTCTGCTTGCGACAGACCTAGTTCTGCGGCATAGCTCAGGTTTGCCTGCCACTCTTCCTCGAAACGTCCCCGGTCCTCACGAGGAACTATCAGGGAGAAGATCCCGCTCATACGGCTACGACCTGTCCCACTCGTTG
>JBOFIQ010000181.1:0-8888 GCA_051650245.1 Propionibacteriaceae bacterium
GTAGGCTCCCGACTGACCACCTTGCGCTGCCCACAGTTGCCTGGTGTGCGCTGGCTCCAAGCAGCAACTGCTGCACTCGTGACGACGGTTGTCCTCCTTGGGCCACGCTCACCCGCTCTGGCTGCACCACCGCTACCAGCCCCAATTTTGTCCCAACAGCTCACACCAGACCAACCCTTACCATCAACTCCCGCTCCCGCAGCTCCCGCAGCTCCTGCTGAGCCGCAGTGGCGTACTCACCTTGTCGTGCCTGGAGACGATCTGTGGACCATCGCCGAAAATGCGTACGGTGATGGGTTCCGGTGGCACAGTATTGCTGAGGCTAACCCCTGCATCACCGACCCACACCACATCGAACCTGGCTGGTCATTGATACTTCCAGGGCTGACCGAGCCGATATCTGCACCACCTGCACAAATCCAGATCGGTGCTGGTATCGCTGCACCGGCTGACGATCAGATGGCTACTGCACCGCTGGCATCACCACCACGGTCTGCCACGTCACCAACTGTTTTAGCCGCTACCACTGCTGCTGATCCCATCGCTGGGCTCAGTGCCCTTGGCGCCTCAACAGCCGGTCTCGTGCTCACCGCACTAGGCGGGAGCTATCGACGTCGAAACGCAGTGCGTCCGCTGGGGCGGCGATACCAGGAACCAGCCCCTGCTGCACGCCGATTGCGTGCTTCCTTGCACGCGACGCAAGAGCCCTACAGCACCAACGATCTGCACTATGTCTTGCGGTCTTTGGGCACGAGTCTGCGTGGATCGGCGGTGCCAGAACTACGCCTTGCCCGAGTCCGAGCGGATGCAATTGAGTTCCAGTTCTGTTGCGACCCAGGTCCAGCGCCCACAGGATTTTCCGCACAGGGGACGAGTTGGACTATTGGTCGAGCCAGCCTGTCTCTACTTACTCCGCCCGCCAGCGATGCACTCTCACCTTGGCCAGCACTGGCGTGTATTGGAACTACTGATGGCTGTGGAATCTTTAGCGATCTTGACCAGTTGGGCGCATTATCTCTGCCCGCTGACCACGTCGATATTGCAGCGGCACTGTTGAGTTCATTGGCTGCCAACGATCATGGCGTGCTCGCCCTCGCAGCAAGTACATCGCTGGTGCCGTTAGCGCAGGCACTTGGCCTCGACATACAGCCAGTTGCCGAAATCCTCAGCGGAAATCAGTGGCAGCCAATGAACGGTGATCGTGTTCTACGTCTCGATCCCGACACTGCCGAAGAGCATGCTCCTCGACTGGTTTTCCTCGACAAGCCCCCCACTTTGGCTGAATACGAGCAGCTACGTCGCTGCGGTGCTGCGGTTATTGGCCCACTTCTGCCCGCACATACACCATCGCTAACGCCAAACAGCCTGATCCTGGGCAACGATGTTCTCGATTGCACTGTTGCGGTGCTCACCAGTGACGAACGTCGCGCTTTGATCGAGTTGTGCGATAACGCTTCGGCTACGACGACGACCCCCGCCTGGTGGTGGGATGGCGATGTCGATGGCCTGACCTACCTCACCCCGCGGCTGAGCTCGCCGCTATTGCCCGGTCGCGTCCTGAAGGAGTCTGTTGTGACCGATCCCCCACAGGTTTTTCACCCCCAGGTTCGTCTCTTAGGACCCATTGACTTGATCGGCGCCCACGGACAACCACCGCCACGGGCCGAGAAACAGTGCATCGAATATGCTGCCTGGCTGCTCGACCATCCTGGTGGGACAGCTTCCCAGATGACGACAGCACTTTTCGTAGCTGAGAGCACCCGCCGCTCAAATATGTCGCGTTTACGCGCATGGCTTGGCAATGATGAGGGTGAAGGGCCATATCTCCCTGATGCATATTCAGGCAAGATCACGCTGGCCCCAACCGTGACATCAGATTGGCAGCGGTTCTGCTGGATACTCAAACCGGGGGTGAATCGCGTCAGCCCTGACATCCTGGTTGATGCTTTGGAGATGGTACGCGGGTGTCCCTTGGCTGATGCTGCACCAACCCAGTGGTTCTGGGCAGAGGAATTACGCTCCGACATGGTCGCAGCGATCCGCGATGCTGCCGCCCAACTAGCCCGCATCGCATTAGCCGCAGGCGACGTTGATCTCGTGCGTTGGGCTACTGCACGCGGTTTGGTCGCCGCCCCAGAAGATGAGTGTCTTGTGTTGCTCCGCGCTCAAGGCGAACAACGGGTGGGTAACTTTGCTGAGGTTGAGCGATTGGTCTTGCGCCTAACCAAACATGCAGCGCTGCTCGGCGTTGATCTCGCTGACGACACAGTTACCGCCGTGCAACTACTCCTAGAACATCGCCCACGCGCTCGTTCCTTGGAACTGAGCGGGCAACTCTCACGATAAGACAAAACGGACGCCCTGCTGTGTACTCCGGGGCGGGCCGGGGGGGTGGGCACGTCATCCACGCGAGTAATAAAACAGTAGGGCGTCCGTAGACCGTCTGGGGGCAGACGTAAACGATGAGAACATCGTCTTGTCCACTATTTTATGGACAAACTCAAGAAAAAGTAAAGCCTTTGAGACAATATGTCCCACTTTTTATGGACACACTTCCAGATTTCTGGACAACACCTGTGACAACACTGGTGCAGCAAACTCAACCCATGACGATCATCACACAGCTTCGTTCCGAGTGGACCATCCTGGTTGAAACTCCCATCGACTGGCCAGAACCGCCATTCAATGGGGCATATAACGCTGGCGCTGTCCTGGCGCGCGTTAGCGTCGAGCCTGATCTCCTTCTGGGAGCATTGCTTCACAAAGTCGATCAGGACCAACTTGCCGGAAGGATCATCGTCCAAGCGCTTCTACCCAAACTCTGCAGTATGGCGCTTGCAGACCCCTGCGCCCGTATCGACGATTATGTTGCCGCGTTGTGGCTCACGATCAAGAACTACCCTCACCATCGACGCCATAAAGTTGCCGCTAACCTCGCGCTGGATACTCGCAAAGTCGTCTTTGCTGACCGTGCAAAGTTAATCGAAGCCCCCGAGCTTCGACCTTCTTCCGAACCTCACGCCCGCGACATTATTGCCCTTGCCGGGGAACTGGGCATCGTCTCACCACACACCTGCGATCTCCTCCAGGAGATTTACCTCGACGCTACCCCTCGCGCTGATGTAGCTCGACGTCACCGCATGAGCGAAGCCGCTTTGCGCCAAACGTGCAGCAGAGCGGTGCGTAGACTCGCTACGCACCGCTCTGACTTACTTGCCGCTTAGGTTTTAGCCGACGTCAGCTAGTGCCTCCACTGGCGTTGCCTTTGCGGCTTTACGCCCTGGCAATACTGAGGCCAGTGCAGCAGCAATAGTCGCAATCACGACGGTACCCACGAGATACCAGCCATCAACCGCGAAGTAGTACTCCTTCAAGCCCATAGCCCGCAGCACATTCTTGGAACCGATCCAGCCGAACAGCAGGCCCATGCCGATACCTACCAGAGTGCCGACACCGGCAAGGAGGAGCGCTTCAACAAGGAGCAATACCCGAAGCCCCGATGCCTGTAGGCCCAAAGCTCGCAGTAGGGCTGACTCCCGAGTTCGCTCAATGACTGACAATCCGAGCGTGTTACCCACACCGATAAGAGCGATGAAAGCTGCCACCGCAAGTAGGGCCGTGACGATAGCGAGCAATACATCAATGACCGCCGTTAGCACCGACTTCATCAGCGCACCACCGCCATAGATCATGTCACCGGAATGCTCCGTTAGCGCCTTAGTCGCATCTTTCATCACAGCAATAGCCTTATTGCGATCATCTAGCTTGACGACCATAAATGATTTTGCTGTTGCTGAACTCAACTGGCTAAACACTTCGGGGCTAACTATTGGAGACTCCGCAGCATTTGCTGCACGCACTGTCAGTTGCATCTGTTTTTTGTCATCAGCCTGCGAGAAACTCTTAAGTTCAACAGTATACTTACCGCCATCTTTCAATCCGCACTTCTCAATATATGCAGGATTGAGCAAAATCTCTGTATCTGATGGCTTTAGCGTTGCCGATGAAAACTTCTCAAGTTCAGCGTCATAGCGAACAAGAAAACCACCTGATCTTACGCCATTGATGATCAATGAGCCTTCTCCAGCAGCAAGAATACTCGCTTCAGCTACATGTGGTATCTTCTTCATCGCTGCAAGATCACTACTAGAGAACTCATTTACCGCAGCTGTATTGCTAGAGCTGTCGTACAGCCTGAAGGTGATATCTAGCGGGTAGCGCTGATCTAATACCTCTTCGGTCGTTTTGCGAGCAGTAGCTGCTGCCACCTGGATCGTGGAAATAAGCCCGACGGCCAACATAAGTGCTAGCGCTGTTGCAGCAGCCCGCTTCGGGTTACGAATAGAGTTTTCCACTGCAAGTTTTGAGGTTCTCGTATGGCAGAAGATCTTGCCCAACAATCTGATGAGGCTCGGCACATACAACGGCGCACCCACAAGAATCGCGAGAGATAAGAGCGAGCAGCCCAGAAGCGCTAGCCCCACGATCTGAAGTGCTGCCTGCGGACTATCCATGTTGGGCTTGACCATGAAAGCACCAACAACTGCGAGAGTACCAATCACGGCCAAGATTGTGCAGACGACGATACGAACCCGTGAGGCTTTGCGCTGTTGTTCAATCGTCGCTGCGGGATGAAGCGCCTCCAGCGGCATCACCTTGAGCGCTGCTCTGATCGGGAAGATTGACGAGACTACGGTGATCACGACCCCAGCAATGAAGATGGTCACAATTGGCACCCACGGAATCGACAAGCCATACACGATGTTGCCAGTCCATAACCAGGAAGCAGCCGCTGAAAGCAGTGAGCCAAGAATGACACCAGCGAGAGAGCCAACCGCACCTAGCAAGATCGACTCTCCGAGGAATCGCCGGAAAACCTGGCCCGAGGAAGCACCAACTGCTCGCAGCAGGCCAACTTGGCGGCGGCGCTGCGCCACGAGGATCTGGAAAGTATTGGCAATAATAATGGCACCCACGAGGAGTGCAATTACTGCGAATACCCCCAAAATGTACTTAGGAACATTGACATTATTCGTCACCTTGGTCAGTGCATCTTTTTGTACGTTCTCTGACGTATCAGCCTTGATCACTGTATTCAGATTCATAGTCTTGAGCTTGGCATTAACTGCATTGACGACCGCCGTACTCTGTCCAGGGTTATCAACTTTAATCATAAAGTTGTAGGCATCAATCGGCATTTCATGATTCGCCCGCATACCAGAAATAGCATCACGAGTCACATAGGCGATCGGAGTGGCGAGGCTCGTCGGCTCTGCAGCAAAGCCCGTAATCGTCATTGTTACCGCATTATCACCTCCCCCGAGACGCACCGTATCACCGATCTTGAATCCCTCTTTCTGATATTTTTTATTCAGAACGATATGGGACTTTTCCGATGGAATTGAGCCAGTGTCCAGCTTCAACCATCCCAGGGATGACTCTGCTGGAATAGAATAGATGGCCTGATAGGTATCTTCACCATTAGGTAACGTCATTTCAGCGCTACTGTGGTAGACGTAATCCACCGCTGTAACGCCAGAGATTGTTTTCAGTTCTTTGATGAGATCGGCTGGGATAGTTTGTGCAGCAGCTTCTTGTTCTACCTCACTCACTGGCCCCGTATTCTCTGGCGCACTAGCGACGATATCCGCACTCATGGTGTAGAGCACTTCGCGCTTTGCCAACGCATCTGCTTCAGTCTGTACAAAGACCTGAGACACCGTCAAGAAAGCAATAGAGATGGCAACCGCTAACAGTACTGCCATAAATCGGCCAGGGTGCAAGCGCAGCTCAGTCCAGGCTTGGCGCAACATTTAGAGTTCCTCCCCAAGAGCCTTCATCGCTGCAAGGATCTGATCTGAGTTCGGCTGATCCAGGTCTTTGGTGATCTTTCCGTCAGAAAGGATGAGAACTCGGTCAGCATAGGCAGCCGCGTTGGGGTCATGGGTCACCATGACGATGGTCTGACCCATGGAGCTCACGCAATAACGCAGGTATTCCAGCAGATCATGGGAGTTCTTGGAGTCCAAAGCGCCGGTCGGCTCATCGGCAAAGACGATATCTGGCTTGCTGACGAGCGCACGAGCGATAGCCACTCGCTGTTGCTGTCCACCCGAGAGTTCTGACGGACGGTGCTTTAACCGCTCTGACAGCCCCAAGGAAGTGGTGAGCCGATCAAACAACTCGCGGTCTACCTTGCCGCCAGACAATTCCACGGGCAACACGATATTTTGTTCCGCTGTCAGCATCGGTAACAGATTGAATGACTGGAAAATGAAGCCGATCTTGTCACGACGGACCTTCGTCAGCTCTTTATCTTTCAAGGTGCCAAGCTCTACACCAGCGAGACGAACTGAACCTTGGGAGATCCGGTCAAGGCCAGCCAGGCAGTGCATCAGTGTGGACTTACCCGAGCCCGACGGCCCCATAATGGCGGTAAAAGTGCCGCGTGGGAAAGAAACCGAGACTCCGTTAACAGCAAGTACCTGATTTGCACCTTGACCATAGACCTTGAACAGATCGCGCGTCTCGGCAACAATTTCTGGCTCGCTAGCGGCTACTGATCCTTCTGCGGGATATGCATGTTGCGGCATCTGGGTAGACACGTAAATACCTTCCTAGTATGGGGAACTACACGACGAGCCTATGTGGGTAACTACTGCACCCAACAGTGTCTTAGGTCGCCAAAAAACTAAAACAACTACGACTTTGGGCTAGTACTGACTACGTCAGTGGACCAACCCAGTTTCAAATGCCACCAGTACCAGACTCACCCGATCACGGCACTCAAGTTTCGCAAGCAACCGCCCGATATGGGTCTTGACGGTGCCCTCCGCCATATACAGCGCAGTGGCAATCTCACTATTTGTTGCACCACGGGCGACCTCGATCAGGACTTCCCGCTCACGATCAGTCAGAACATCTAAGCGATGATCGGTTTCACGCGGCGCGCTAGGCAGAGTTGGTACCACCTGATCTAGGAGACGTCGCGTTGCGGAGGGAGCCATCACGGCGTCCCCAACCGCGACATTGCGAATAGCGGTAAGTAGCTCTTCAGGGCGTGCATCTTTGAGGAGGAACCCCGATGCCCCGGCCTTCAACGCGGCAAAAACGTATTCATCGAGGTCAAAAGTGGTCAACACCAAGACTCGAGTGCCAAGACCTGCCTCAACGATTCGTCGAGTGGCTTCGACACCATCCATTTGTGGCATACGAATATCCATCAAGACAACGTCTGCGGGCTGCTCAATCAGAGCAGCTACTGCTTCCTTGCCATTTTCTGCCTCACCGACGACCTCAATATCATCGGCTGACTCGATAAGCATGCGGAAACCACCGCGCACTAAGGCCTGGTCATCGGCGAGAAAAACGGAGATCATATGTTCACCTTAGCGAGGTTGAGGGCGAAACTGGCAGAGATGCTTGAACCGTAAATCCGCCTGCAGCATTGGGCTGGGCCACAACAAATCCCCCAGCCGCCATGGCACGCTCATGCATACCGCGCACCCCGTTACCGTGACCGTCGGTGGTGGCCTGGGAGCCAATACCATCGTCAGTAATGTCGATCAGGATCTCATTCTCGCAATAGGTGAGCCGCACTTCACCATGGGCTTGTGGCCCGGCGTGCTTATGCACATTGGTGATGGCTTCTTGCACGATACGGTAGGCGGCAAGCCCCGTCGTCGATGACACCGGTGGTACTGCTCCTTCGCTGGCAAAGGTGAAGTTATCCCCCGAACGGCTCACAAGTTCAGGAATGTCATTGAGGGTCGGAGCTGGCGAGTATTCGACGCCAGGGGCGTGAGGATCACGACGCAATACACCAACCATGCGACGTGCCTCTGACAAGGCATCTCGGCCTGTTTCAGCGATGGTGTCAAGGGCGGTGACAGCCGCTTCCGGCTTCTTCGTCGCCAAGGCTCTGGCCCCCTCAGCCTGGACGATGATGATCGAAAGCGAATGCGCGATGATGTCATGAAGTTCTCGAGCAATCGCATTACGCGACTGAGCCTCCGCTGCGATTACTCGCTGTTGCTCGGTAGCCACTTGCAATTCCAATTGCTCAACTTGACGGCGATGCTCAAAGAACTTTCGCTCATCTGAATGACGCAGGGTTCGACCCATCATGTAAGGAAAGAGCACGCATGCAAAGCAGACCAATGTGAGGACAGCGCCAAGTAAAAGCACCTCTGGATTGAGCATGCCAATTAGGGGAATTATCCAACGGCATGGCCCAAGCACGGAAGCAACCACACCCACGAGCAGCACTAGGCGTGAACGTTCTCCAGGAATCCAGCGGGCGAGGTAGAAAGCAAAGACGGGAACGGCCACAAGTAATAGCACTGGGGTATCAGAACCCACGAGTAGTGCTGCACCGCCAAGAGTTAAGAGCAACAGACTCAACATGGGGTAATGCCGCACAATTGTTGCTGCACCCGCCCACAGCGCTGCTGCCACAAGAGCCAAGAACCAGCTCCCACTGCACTCCACCACCATCGCAACGGAGAGCCAGCCACAGACAAGCCCCAAGCCAGCGCCAGCCGCACCAAAGAAACGCCAATCTCGATTCGTTGCCGTGGGCTCACGCCACAGCAATCCCGGCTTACACGTGGAGTAGCTTTCAATGCTCATAGCTCAAGGGTAAAGAAGATCCAGCCAGTAAACGTCTGGCTACGGACTCAGATCGTCTCTGACTTTGGGCTGATCTATGCCCCGATCCACCTCAGCTCTGCGCCATACGGACACAGAACCATGAAATGTCAGTGGTCTTTGCGACAATAGGAGAAGTCAAAGGAGGGACATGGGGGCCAGCGAGCACGCAACCGGTGTCACTGCAACGCGCCAGATGGGGCGAATGGAGCGCACGGCCTTTGCCATGGGTGACATTT
>JBOFIQ010000182.1:0-3477 GCA_051650245.1 Propionibacteriaceae bacterium
TCAGCTGTAACCAGGCGTTAGCCAAGACGTCGTGGCTGCGGGCCATCAGAGGTATCGATAACCTCCCAGCCCAGCGCTTTAAGCTCGTCACGAATTGCATCTGCACTAGCCCAGTCCTTTGCTGCACGGGCAGCAGCGCGCTTCTCGATGAGCACTGCAAGAGCAGGATCAAGCTCCTCGCGCTGCGGCACCTCAAACTCGGCTAGCCCCAGGCCCAGCACAGTATCTGCATCAGCCATGAGCGACCATCGCTCGATGTCGCTCAGGGATTGATCTTTTAGAATCTCCGCGACAACAGCAAGCGCTCGCGGTGCGTTTAAGTCGTCGGCAAGGTGACCCCAGAATGCCGCGCTAAGCTCCCCAGCTCGCCCTGTAAGCGGCGCCGTCTGCCCTGACACCGCATCACGAGCAGCGATAGAACGATCAATGACGCGCTGCATCGCTACCCCAGCGCTACGCACCAAATCAAAGGTAAAGACCTGCTGCTGGCGGTAATGCGCCTGCATGAAGAACCAGCGGAAAGCCAGTGGATCGATGCCATTTTCGACGAGCGTATCGACGACCATGACATGGCCCTTGGACTTGCTCATCTTCACACCTGAGAAGTTGAGGAACTCGTTATGTAGCCAGTAATTAACCCACGGATGCACACCATAGGCTGCCTCCGATTGCGCTACCTCATTGGTGTGATGAACCCGAAGATGGTCAATACCGCCAGTGTGAATATCGAAGCGCTCTCCGAGCAGATCACTCGACATTACCGAGCACTCAAGATGCCAGCCTGGCGCGCCCTTGCCCCACGGGGAATCCCATTCCTGCAACCGGTGAACGCCCGGTGCGGTTTTCTTCCAGAGCGCAAAATCTGCGGGGCTACGCTTATCTGAGATGTTATCGACGCGGTCGGTTGCTTCCATGCCAGCGAGATCAAGACCAGCGAACTCGGCATAGCGCGGGAAGGTCGCGACATCGAAGTACAGGCCGTCATCAATGACGTAGGTATGGCCCTTGCCCTCAAGGAGTTTGGCTAGATCGATCTGCTGCTGAATATAGGCCGTAGCATGTGGCGTATGGGTTGGCTCCAAGCAGTGCAACTTACGTCGGTCTTCAGCCCACTGATTCGCATAGAAAGCAGCAATCTCGTCGGCGGTTTTACCGTCACGCTTTGCGGCCAATTCCATCTTGTCGTCGCCGGTGTCGCCGTCAGAAGTAAGGTGCCCAACATCGGTGATATTAGTGACGAATGTCACCTCAAAACCTTCATGTGTGAGTACCCGACGCAACAAATCCGGGTAGAGCTGGCTGCGCATATTGCCCAAATGTTGCGGGCTGTAGACGGTCGGACCACATGTATAGATCCCAGCTTTACCCTCGACGATGGGCAAGAACGGCACAAGTTCGCGCCGGCGGGAGTCATAAAGCGTGATCTGCATGGTTCTATTGTCCCGCGAAATCAGTTTTTCTGCCGCATCGGTCCAGTACAGACGAAGGGGCTGGGAAATCTTCACAGATTTCCCAGCCCCTTCAACGTTATATCAGCCGATGATGTTGAGCATGACCACAACCTCAGGTGAGGTCTTGCCAAACCATCCAAGCACAGTGTCTTTTGCCTTCTCCAGCGTCAAACCTACGCCATATTTTTCATCGGTCTTCGCCTTGACCTCGTCAAAGAGCGGGCCTTCAGTCAGCACCTCAGCATGAGCCTCAAATAGTGGTTCGTCGCGCTTGATCTTGCCCGAGCCCGAACATGCCTGAACTGTGACGACGCTTCCGGCAGCCAGACGTGCCACCAGTTCTGTGCCGTCAGGAGTCCAAAAGCCAACACGAGTATCGCTTGCTGCCACGATGCGCTCAACGGTAGCAACTTCCGCAGGGGCAAACGATGTCAGAAGGACGTGCTCCTCATCAGTGATAGCCATGATTTAGTGCTGCTCCTCTGCCTTAGCGTGGGCCTGCGCACGGTTACGAACCTCGGACTCGCGGCGCGCAGCCTGCTCGTCCAGGGCCTCATGGCGGTAGCCCGACGCCGTCTTCTTTGGCATCGCAATACCCAGCCCCAGGAGAAGCCCCGCCACAGCGACGATCGCTGCACCAATCCAGATCAGCGGCATCGGATTGGCGATGAGGTTGCCGCTCTTATTGGCGTTAGCAACCTGCACCAGCGAGTTCATGCGGTTGAGCTGGATGTAGAACAACAGGTATCCGGCTCCGCCCAGGAGGCCGACAAGGCCCAGGATGGCGAATGTGCCCTTGAGAAACTTCATAGCTCTAAGTGTACGAGCAGACCCGGTTTTACAGGGACAGGATTCACAGTTATGCTAAATCCGTTCTGGTTATCATTATCAATAAGGAGTTCTTGTGCAACGCACTTCCTGTCTCGCCGCTGGCCTCATCGCCACGACACTTGCCGTCACCTCCCTTGCTGGGTGCTCGACAAAGTCGGACAAGACTCCTGCACAAAATAGCGACGTCACTATCGTCGCAACGACGACGATGCTTGGCTCTGTCACCTCGTCGATTACTGCGTGCGCCGGTGGCACCGTCACCACGCTCATGCCAGCAGGGACCGATCCACACAGCTTCGCTCCCTCCTCGCAGCAAGTAACCGCCATGGTCAAGGCCAAGCTCGTCGTTGCCAACGGTCTCGAACTTGAGCACCAGATGGAGAAGGTTTTTGAGTCAGCAGCCAAAGATGGCGCCAAGATCTATGAGGTAGGCCCCGATCTTGACCCCATCGCTTTCGAGCACCACGATCACGACCATGAAGGCGAGCACAAGGAAGGCGAAGAGAAAAAGGAAGAAGCCGGTCACGAGCACACCCTTGACCCGCATTTCTGGCTCGACCCTGCTCGAATGGCTACTGCCGCCACCAAGATCGGCGACAAACTCGCCGAGGTCACTGGGGACGCGACGTACCGTGACTGTGCCGCCAAGACTTCTGCCGATCTGCAGAAACTCGACGCTGATATCACCGCAACGCTCGCGGGTGTCCCGAAGGACAAGCGCATCCTCATCACTGACCACGAGGCCTTCGGCTACTTCAGCACCAAGTATGGATTTGAACTAGCCGGTGTTGCCATCGCCGGTGGTTCTACAGAGGCCGAGACCAACAGCGAGAATGTCGCTGAACTCGTTGAGACCATCAAGGAGAAGAAGGTCCCCGTGATCTTCTCCAACACGGCAGTAAGCCCGAAGCTCATGGAGAGCATCGCCCATGAAGCTGGCACCAAGGTCAGCGTCGTAGCGCTCTTTGTTGACTCAGTCGGACCGGCTGGCTCCGGCGCAGAGAACTACACCGACATGATGCGGAAAAATGCTGAACTCATTGCACAGAGCCTGGCCTAACGCATCAGTTCTTTCCTCAGGTAACCACGCACAGTCTCGACTGGTGCGTGGTTACCTGCGTATCGACGCTGACACGATAGCGTTACCTCTATCCCCCGAACGAAAGAATTGCTGTGGATTGGTTGCTTGACCCCT
>JBOFIQ010000183.1:0-4237 GCA_051650245.1 Propionibacteriaceae bacterium
GCTAGAGCCAGTCCCGTCGCTTAAAGATGAGATACAAGACGCCAACCCCACCAATACACAGCAGCGTTGAGAGCCAGAAACCCCAGGTGGCGGAGAATCCCGGGTAGGGCACGTTCTGCCCAAACCAGCCAGTAATCAGCGTCGGTAACGCGATGATGGCAGCCCATGCCGCTAATTTCTTCATGACGTTATTGAGCCTGGCATCTTGTAAGGACAGGTTCGTTTCAAAGATTGACGAGACGAGGTCGCGTAGCGATTCCGTCCACTCTGCCGCGCGTAAGACGTGATCGTTGAGATCCTCATAGGAACTCACCAATGCCGGTGTGGTGCTGAACTCAAACCGGTGTCGCAACACCGTATTGACGACCTCGCGCATTGGTAACACGACACGACGCATATCGACCAATTCTTTACGAAGCCGATAGACCGTTTGCTGAAGCTGACGGGGCGCAAGATGCTCGTCGAAGAGTTGATCTTCCACGGCTTCCAATGCATCATCCATCTCTTGGATCGTGACGAAGTGCCCATCGACTACCGCATCAAGCACGCCGTGGAGCAGGGCCCCTGAGCCAGCAGTGAGTAAATCTGGATCAGCCAACCACTGCGCGACAACAGGCCCCATATCGAAGTTCGGGTCCGAGCGAATCGTAATCAAGCCGTGCGGCAAGACGAAGGCTGAGACTCGGGTCTTTTCAATCCGCGACTGCACTGAATCAGGCTCCCCTTCGGCGGGCATGACGTGCTCAGTGGCATACATCGTGACGAAGATATGAGAGGCATAGCGCGTCGCTTTTGGGCGCTCACCGGGGGTAATGACGTTCTCCACAGCATTTTGATCAAGCTGCAATTCCTCGGCAAGTTTGGCCAGAGTTGCGGGCTTTGGCTCGCATAGATCAAACCAGACGAGGTTTTCAGGGTCAGCTAGATACTCGTCGAGAACATCAAGGGTGAAATCTTGAGCTACGACGCCACCAGCGCGCCATACCAGCGCATGTTGAGCACTCACGTAC
Organism: Propionibacteriaceae bacterium; assembly: GCA_051650245.1. Classification (GTDB taxonomy): domain Bacteria; phylum Actinomycetota; class Actinomycetes; order Propionibacteriales; family Propionibacteriaceae; genus JBOFIQ01. The sequence goes on from JBOFIQ010000183.1 coordinate 1,011, forward strand.
CCGATTGTTCCACGGTTACCCTCCCAAGAACTGCAACAATGGCCCAGTGACCTCAACGTGTTCTTGGCGCGTACCGCTACGGCTCGCCACCTGGTGGTTCGTCCTATCCCGTGTGCTCTGGCTTGCTTATACCGGCGTACTCATTGTGCTGGGGCGCGTATTGTGGCATGCCGATCTGGCCGGAAGCTGGTGGCCGCTCACGATCTTGGACCGTTACGATTCTGGCCATTTCATTCGGATTGCCCATCAGGGCTATCACCCACTCAGCACCGGCGAGGACTATTTCGATGTCGCGTTCTTCCCCGGTTTTCCAGGTCTCGCTCGCGCTGTCGCCTGGCTATTACCCGGAGACCATCCATCGCGCACTCTGGTTGTGGCCTGTGCGACGGTCGTGTCCTGGCTCGCATGCTGGGCTGCTGGCGTCGTACTTGTGCGAGCCGCACCACTGATAACGAATATCAGTCTGCCCCAGTTAGCCGCGCTCTGGTTTGTCGGGCCTTATGCCATCTTTCTCTTTGCTCCCTACTCTGAAGCACTCTTTGCCTGCTGTGCTGTTGCGACCTGGTACCTAGCCCGGCGTGAGCGCTGGGGCTGGGCAGTCGTCGCCTGTGCCGCGGCGATGGCTACCCGGGTCAGTGGTGGCTTTCTTATCGCGATGTTGGGGATCATGCTGCTTCAAGCAGCGCTACGCGAAAGAACTATCCGGAGCTGGATGCGCGGCGCGCTCACCTTCATCCCGCTTATCCCCGTTGTGGCTTATTTTGGCTGGCTTTATCGAATGACAGGCGACCCGCTGCATTGGCTCCATACCCAGAGCAAGGGCTGGGGGCGCCAATCCACTGCACCGTGGACAACGGCATACCGCAGTGTTAGCGAAGTTTTTCATGGCCCCGCACCATTCCAAATGGTGTTCGAGCTGATTTTCTGGGGACTATTCGTCGCGACTTTCGTCTGGTGCTGGCGACGTCGCGCCTGGGAACTTGTTGTCTTCGTTGGTTTGACGTTGGCGAGTTTGTCACAAGGACCAACGCTGCTCAGCGTTCCGCGCAATAGCTTGGACTGTTTCCCGGTATATCTTGCGCTGGCATCGTGGTGTAGCACAGCTCCGCGATGGGCCAAGACACTGATGTGGTGCACAATTGCGGTCGTTTTTGCCCGCAATGGCTACACCTTGGTCAATGACATCTGGACCGGTTAGCACCGCGCACGGTACTTTTCGCTCAACTCCCCTAGCCTCAGCAGCATTGCAATACGGTCGCATCCACAGCAGGAACGAACTGAGCCACTAGAATTGTGTTGTGCTCATCAAAACTCAGCTTCCCCGCAAACAGCTCATCACCGCCATTGGCTGTGCGAGCTTAGTCCTTGCTGCCATCATCATGGTCTTGTGTGGTCTACCCGAAAAGACGATCGTACAGAAGGCCATTTTGCAAGCCTCTGGGTTGGTTTTTGCTGGCGCAATCGCTTTTGGTCTTTTCCGTATGGACGCTTTCACCCGCTTGCGTCATGCTCCCACAAAAAACTTCACCCGCGCCCGTTACGCCTGCTATGTGTTGTGTGGCCTGGGTTTTGTGCTCTATGCCGCCAGCTTGACGTTGGGAAAACATCATCTTTCCCCGCTCGGTCAATTTTTTATTTGGATCGGTGTCCTGGTCCTGTTCGCCTACGTATCAACCTTCGACTTCCGCCACCGCGATCACGCTGATTCAGGTCTAGTGTCGATGGATCTCATCCTGGGCGAAGATGACGATGATGCCGATCCCTTCATTCCCCGTCGCGCCCTCTAACAAGCTCTAAGGAAACGCCATGCCTCTCACCGCTGATCTCGCTGGAGCAATTGATGCCTGGCGTGCAATCGATCCTGATCACGCCACAGTCACGACGCTCACACAACTGCGTGATGATGCTACTGCCGGTAACGCCACAGCATTGGCAGAGTTGGAATCCGCATTTGCTGGTCCGCTGGAATTCGGCACAGCTGGCCTACGCGGCCCACTTGGCCCCGGACCGGCCCGGATGAATCGCGTCGTCGTCACCAGAGCAGCAGCGGGATTTGCTGCGTGGCTGCGCGAACGCGGTCTGCATGAGGTCAATGGCGCACCTGGCAAGGTCATCATCGGCTATGACGCCCGCTACAACTCTGCTGTCTTTGCCCGCGACACTGCTGAAGTTTTTGCCGGTGCTGGCTTTGAGCCGCTCCTGCTCGACCAGAACACGCCGACCCCCGTCGTCGCCTTTGGTATCAAGCATTACGGTGCCGTTGCTGGCATCGTCGTCACCGCATCACATAACCCGCCCGAAGATAACGGCTACAAGGTCTACCTTGGCGATGGCTCCCAGATCATTGCCCCTACCGACGCACAGATCGCGCAGCTCATCGCTGAGGTTGCCCAGCGTCCGTTGAGCGCAATTGCCCGCAGCAACGCCATCACCATGGTCGGTGACGAACTGGTCGCAGCCTATGTTTCCCACTCCACGACATTGGGTATTCCGCAGATCCCTGCCCAACGTCGCGGCCTGACCTGGGTATACACCGCTATGCATGGTGTCGGTGCTCGCGTGGTTCACCGCGTCATTGAAGCAAACGGGCTACCCCAGCCCCACATCGTTGAGGAGCAGGAATACCCTGACCCAGATTTCCCGACCGTCGCATTCCCCAACCCTGAAGAAAAGGGTGCTATCGATCTCGCGATTGCCAAAGCGAAGGCCACCGGCGCGACGCTTGTCGTCGCAAATGACCCTGACGCTGACCGCTGCGCTATCGCCCTCAACATCGCAGGCCAGTGGCGAATGGTCAAAGGTGACGAACTTGGCTCGATGTTCGCGGCCATCTTCCTGGAGCAAAAGCGTGCTGGCGTCTATGCCAACTCCATCGTGTCCTCAACCTTGCTCGGTGATATGGCGAAGGCGCATGGGATGGAGCACCAGTCCACGCTGACTGGTTTCAAGTGGATCGGACGAGTACCGGGCTTGGCCTTTGGCTATGAGGAAGCCATCGGCTACTGCTGCGATGCGGCAACGGTCCCCGACAAAGACGGTATTACCGCGCTGCTCTGGATTGTTGCAGTAGCCCAGCAACTCGCAGACCAAGGCAAGACCTTGGAATCGCTACTAGAGCAGGTCATCACGACCTATGGTCTCTACGCTACCGATCAGCTTTCTGTACGGGTCACTGACCTGTCCATCATCAGCACTGCCATGGACAAGATCCGTGCTACTCCCCCGAC
>JBOFIQ010000184.1:0-1860 GCA_051650245.1 Propionibacteriaceae bacterium
CATCAATGATGGCTCGGTCGCCACCGGGGAGTACTTCTTTGACCACAGCCATGTCACCTGTGGTTCGTCGGTCAGCAATCCCAACGACCATCATCGACTCATTGAGCAACAGCCGCGATCCTGGAACCAAGCCGCTGGCCTGTACCGTTGGATCATAGGCAACACGAAGTAACCGCCCGCCAAGATCGACGTCGATAGTGCCGTCATCGAGTCGTGGGGCTGCCAAGGCGGTGGCATAGCTCAGCGGCGGCTGGGTTAGCTGTTCAAGTTGACGACGAGCTTCAGTCAAACGGTCTTTAGCTAACCGCAAGGTCTCTTGGAGCCGACGATTCTGCTCACCAAGCTGACGGGCATCTTGTCGTGCCTCGACCGCTCGCTTCTCCGCAAGCTCTTGTGCACGTTGGGCGTGTTCCAGTTCGCTCATTCGCTTACCTGAAGTTCCGCATCGATCATCCCAAAGGGGCGTGGTCCCTGGTAATCAGGACCATACGCGCCAGGAGCCGGGCGACGACGCTTCATCGGCGTGGTGACACCAGGTGCCAGCCGGCGAGCAAAGATCAAGAAGCCCGTATGTGAGCTAGTGCCGTGGCCTGGGCGCACTGCCAGACCTTCGGCATGCCACTCCCGAGTGATGAGTTCGGATGCGGACGGCTCGGCAAAACCGCCATGGGCGCGGATCGTATCCATAGTGCGGGCAAGCTGGGTCGTCGTCGCGACGTAGCAGCACAAGATACCGCCAGCGCGTAGCTTGGCAGCGATTGCTTCGACGCACTCCCACGGAGCCAACATGTCAAGGATTGCGCGATCAAGTTCTTCTTCGCCAAGTGCCTCAGGAAGTCCGCCAAGACGAACATTCCAGTTTTCGGGGCGGCCTTGGAAGAACCATTCGACATTCTTTTGCGCGACCTCGGCGAATTCCTCGCGGCGCTCGTAGCTGTAGAGCGTGCCGGTCGGGCCAATGGCGCGCAAGAGCGCCATCGACAGTGCACCTGAACCGACACCGGCTTCCAGTACACGGGCACCAGGGTAGATATCAGCCCAGGTGATGATCTGGCCTTGATCTTTGGGATAAATGACTGCTGCACCACGCGGCATGGACACGGTGTAATCGTGCATGAGCGGGCGCCACACCAGGTACTGGAAACCGCCGACAGATGTGATGACGACGCCCTCAGGGCCGCCGATGAGATCATCATGGTTAATGCCACCACGGGTGGTGTGGAAGACCTTGCCAGGGGTCAGCACGATGGAATGGCGACGTCCCTTGCCATCAATGAGTGTGACGCGCTCTCCTGCTTCAAGCGGGCCGGTGCGAACGCCAGAGAGATTGGTCACTGTAATGCTCCTTGCTCAAAAATACTGATGAGGTCATCGATGTCGAGGCCCTCGAGAGTGTCACGTGTAATACGTCGTGGTGCGGCTGGGGGCGATTGCACATTGGGAACAGCGAGAACTACTGCTCCAGCAGCATTACCGGCGCTTGCTCCGCTCACGGAATCTTCAATGATCAGGCAATCATCAATGGCAACGGCCAAACGCTGAGCTGCTCGCAGATAAGCCTCTGGATGAGGCTTGGGTTGGGCCACCTCGTCACCACCAATGATGAACTCAAACGGGAGGCCATGGAGACGCGAAAGGAAGCTGAGTAATAGCGCCCGATGTGTTCCCGACACCACCACTTGCGCTATACCTCGTTGGTGCACCTGAGCTAAAAGCTGTTGCGCACCAGGACGCCACGGTATCGGGCCAGTGGTGTAGCGCTGCGTCATCCGCCGCATGATCTCGTGCTGCCAATCGGCGCTGCTATAACGGGGCTGGCGTTGACGTTCAATCATGTAGGCGGCAGTGACCGGTAGCGCT
>JBOFIQ010000185.1:0-3590 GCA_051650245.1 Propionibacteriaceae bacterium
CGAGAGTCCACGCCCACCATGTTTTTCCATCGCAGGGTAGTACCGGCAGTAAACTGTTATCACCCATGACTTATCTGACAGATTTCCTTGCCACCCATCAGCTCTTGACGATCATGCTCGTCATCACCACTGGCGCGCTCTTGGGCCAAATCAAATTTGGCCCGCTACGTTTCGGCGCTGCTGGCGCACTCTTTATGGGGCTTGTCGTTGGTTCACTCGATCCTCGGATCGGTATCAAACTCGACGTGGTCAAGGGACTAGGCATCGTCTTGTTCTGTTACACCGTGGGGCTTACTGCGGGCAGCACTTTTCTCTCTGATCTCAAACGACAGTGGAAACTCATGGTTGCTGCGGTCGTCGCGCTCTTGATCATGGCGGTGAGCCAAACCGGGCTTGGCCACCTGTGCGGTTTACGTGCTGCACATAATGCGGGGGCCTATGCCGGTGTGCTGACCTCCCCCGCTATCGACGCCGCAATTGCTGCCACCCATGCTGATCCTGACGTCTACGTCGGCTATGCCATGGCCTACCCGACCGGCGTGATCTTGGGCATGCTTATGTTGGCGGTTTTACTGAGCCGATCCTGGCCTGGCACACGGGATAACCCGTCGCTTGCCGATATCGGGATCGTAGCTCGCACATGCCGTGTCGAACATGACACACGGCTCAGTGACGTTCCTGGCTGGGCTGACCAAAGCATCCGCATGTCCTACTTGCAGCATCGCCATGAAGTTCGAGTTATTCGTCCTGATGACCTGCTGCGCATTGGCGATATGGTGCTCATCATTGGCTTGCCAGACGCCGTCAATGAGACCATTGATTTCCTCGGGCATGTCTCGAGTCACAATCTCACACACCACCGTGGCGACGTTGATTTTCGGCGGTTCCTGGTATCAAATCCACGTCTTATTGGACGCACCATCAGCGAGCTTAATATCGATGGACGTCTCAACGGCGTGATTACGCGCGTTCGTCGCGCCGATCTTGATCTACTCGCTGCCGATGATCTCGTCCTCCAACCAGGCGACCGCGTTTTGGCTGTCGTGCCACGCCATCGGATGCAAGATGCTGCTGACTTCTTTGGTGATTCTGAGCGTCATATCTCTCAGATTGATGCGCTCACCTTGGGTCTAGGCATTGCTTTGGGCCTCCTTCTTGGGCTGGTCTCAGTTCCGCTTGGCCCGCACCTACGTTTCTCCCTTGGCGCTGCTGCAGGTCCCCTGATCGTGGGCATGATCCTTGGCTCGCTCCAAAAGACTGGCCCATTCCGCTGGCATCTCCCCCATGCAGCCAATGCCACGATGCGCCAGTGGGGATTGATGATTTTCCTTGCCTGTGTGGGCCTGGCTACTGGTCCTGCTTTCCTCGCTCAGGCTTTTACCTTGACCGGGCTAACCATCGTGGTCGTCAGTTCCGTGTCACTCGTGATCGGCGGCGTGGTCCTGATTGCGTCGGCTCACTACGCAGGTCTGTCAGTCCAACGTTGCGCAGGCGCATTAGCCGGTTTCATTGGCCAGCCAGCCTTGTTGGGGTTTGCGAACAGCCGAGTCAATGACGAACGTATCGACTCGGCTTATGGAGCTTTATTCGCGCTTGGCACGATCATCAAGATCTTGTGTGTCCAGATCATCGTTTTGCTCTGATCTGCCGCAAAACGCGACTTGTCCCGATTTCGCTGACCTTCGCGCGAGCACATGACCAGTACCGGTAGCCTTCGATGTATGCCAGTGCAGTTTGATTTCCATGGTCTTCGTGAGGGCACGCTCGCCGAGTACGAGCCCACCTGGGCCTACCAGCGTGCCGTCCATGAGCGCGTCGCTCACCATGAACAAGAAGCGACCGTTATCTTCGTCGAGCATCCCCCGGTCTATACCGCTGGCAAACGCACTACCCCCGATATGCGTCCCTTCGACGGCACTCCCGTGGTCGATGTGGACCGTGGTGGCCTCATCACCTACCACGGGCCTGGACAGTTGGTGGGTTACCCGATCGTGGCGCTACCTGACCCTATTGGCGCTGTCGATTACGTGCGTCGCGTTGAAGAATCAGTCATCCGTTATCTCGCGACGCTTGGTATTCGTGCAGGGCGTATCCCTGAGCGCACTGGCGTATGGCTTGCTGCCAATGCTGCGCATGGGCTTAAGGAACGCAAGATCTGCGCCATCGGGGTGCGTATTTCTCAGCGGACGACGATTCATGGCTTTGCGCTCAATATCTCAAGCGATCTGGGCTATTTCACCAACATCATTCCGTGCGGCATTAGCCCCGATGATGCTGATGTCACCAGCGTTGCCCGCGAAATTGAGTTAGGCCAGTGCCCGCTAGATCAGGTGCCCACCCTCGTCGAAGCCGCCGAAGGTATCTCCCCATTCTTGGCTGAGTTGCTGAGCTTTGCGCCCTACACGCCAAGCCCCGACGTCGCAGACTTTTAAACGCACGACTTACGCGCTCACGCACGAGTTCTAACTCGTGCGTGAGCGCGTAAGTCGTGCGTAAGCGTGACGTATCGCACCACTGCGTGATGAACGGAGCCGATCTGGCGGGTAGACTGTCCCGGTGACTGTTCAACCGGATGGCCGACGACTTCTACGCGTCGAGGCAAAGAACTCGGAAACTCCCATCGAGCGCAAGCCCGAATGGATCAAGATCCGCGCCAAATTCGGGCCTGATTACCAAGATATTCACTCCATCGTGCGTAACAAGGGCCTCCATACCGTCTGCGAAGAGGCAGCCTGCCCCAACAAGTTCGAATGCTGGCAAGACCGTGAGGCGACATTCCTCATTGGCGGAGATTCTTGTACCCGTCGTTGCGACTTCTGCCAGATCGAGTCGAAGAAGCCCACCGGCTATGACCCTGCCGAACCACTACGTGTTGCCGCCTCCGTGCGCGACATGGGCTTGCGCTATGCCACTGTCACCGGCGTATGCCGCGACGATCTCCCCGACGGCGGTGCCTGGCTCTACGCCGAAACGATCCGTCAGATTCATCAGGTCAATCCTGGCGTTGGCGTCGAAATGCTCGCCCCGGACTTCGACGGCAAGCCCGAGCTACTCAACTCTATTTTCGAGACTCGCCCGGAGGTATTTGGGCATAACTTGGAAACAGTCCCCCGTATCTTTAAGCGCATCCGTCCAGGCTTTGACTACGACCGTTCCCTCGACGTGATTTCCCAATCCCGCGCAGCCGGGCTCGTGACAAAATCTAACCTCATCTTGGGTATGGGCGAAACCAATGACGAGGTAAGCAAGGCACTGCGCGATCTCCATAGCGCTGGGTGCGAGCTCATCACCATCACGCAGTATCTGCGTCCGGATAAGTTCCTCCACCCCATTGACCGTTGGGTAACCCCCGAAGAGTTCGATGCCTTTGGCGCTGAAGCTCTAGAGATCGGTTTCTCTGGGGTCATGTCCGGCCCGCTTGTTCGTTCGTCCTACCGAGCCGGGCGTCTCTACCGCCAGGCTATGCAGACCCGTGAAAACCAAGGAGCAGCCAGTGCCTAAGTCCCAGGCAGCAAAAGAGCTAGCAGCCAAGCAGAAAGCCCAGCTCAAGGCCGAGAAGGCGCGCAAGCGCCACTCGGACAATCCGGCCG
>JBOFIQ010000186.1:0-8142 GCA_051650245.1 Propionibacteriaceae bacterium
TAATTCCGAGGGTTTTCGGGGCGGTGAGGAACTATGCGAGGCCAAGTTGGTTGGCCACTTCGGGCCCGCCAATAGCCCGTACTGCTGTCTCATCACCCACCACAATGAGCCGGTCTGTTGCGCGCGAGAGCCCAACATAGAGCAGTCTTTCGGCTCGCTCCCGCTCTGTATCGGTGCCAAGGTTCACACACAAGACCACAGCGCGACGTTCCAAGCCCTTAAAACCAGCGACATGGGAGTAGAAAATGTCATCGCCACTGGCGAACTCTTCCCAGTAACCGGCATAGCCCAGACTCTCTTGACGCTCCAACTGGACTGGGTGGCGTCGTCCCATGGTGATGAGAGCAATGTCATTGGCCTGCCAGCCTTCAGCGAAGAGAACCTCGATCTGATCATCAGCGACACTAATCGCGTTCTCGGCACTACAACCGACGAACGTGACCTCAGGCCCGGCATCACCGCGCAGGTCCATCTTGGGCGCGAGCGGGGCGAAGGTTTTGGCGATCTGTTGAGTATTGCGCAGGCAATGGTCCAAGACTAACGGGACTAATGCGACGGGTGGTCGTCCAGAACGGGAGAAGATCCGCTGGCGTTCGTCGGTGTAACAGAACAGGCCGCTCTGGTCTTCGTCACGCAGACAGCCCATGACCGCATCCCACCAGGTGTCGGCAAAGTCTTGGGCTTCATCGACGATGATGGCATCGAATTTCTGCCCATCGCTGAGTTCGGCGGTGCGTGTAGCCATGAGAGCGGGAAGTTCTCTTTCCCAGAACTCAGAATCGTCGCGGCCTTTCATCGGGATACCCCAACTGCTGCCAAGCTGTTCAAAAGTGCCGACGAAGGCGGGTTGTTTCTTCCGCTGGCCTGTCAGCAAGGCTTGGCTCAATGTATGCGCCAAACCATTGGAGTAGCACAGAACGGCGACCCGCTGCCGCTGGCCCCAGCGCCCGCTGGCAAGGTCTTTCGCTTGCTGGATCGCCATCACTGTTTTTCCAGAGCCAGCGCCGCCACGCACTTCAATGCGGTTCAACAGGCGTGTCACTTCGAGCAGCTTTGCTTGTTCGAGTGTGAGCCGCTGGGCTCGTTCTTCCCGGTCTTGGGCAAGTGCCGTGACGTCGCGGGCAGGTAGGAATCGGCCTTGGAGGATCTCAGCGATGAGTTCAGTATCATCACGGGTGGGCGGTGCAGCATCAGTTTTATGCAGAGATGTGGTGTCCCAGATCCGCTGGCCGAGCTGTGAGAGATCATGGGCACCAGTGATTTGCCAGGTGGGGCAATTCGGAGCAGAAAAATCAGGGTCCAGTGGGGTCCTCGTCAAGACGACGTGGTGTTGCCAGCGCACTATTTTCTTGGGCCAGCGCGGGTCGGAAGTGACGTAGCTGCGGATGGCATACTTCGCTGCCAGCGCCTGCTCTAATGGGTCAATCTGGTGGGCAATACCTTCACGGTTGATGTGCCAGCCGTTATCGTCATGCCAGACATGGCTACCTTTGACTTCAATCACGACGATCCCGGAATCAGGCATGAGCGCGATGAGATCAGCCTCGTAATCCTTGTTAGGGCCATTGAGCCGGACGTTGGCCAGCACGATGGCATCATCGGGGAGCTGGCGTACGAGATGGTCGTAGGCGACTTTCTCGCTGGTATTGACGAAGCGGGGGCAAGAGTAAGTGCGTGCAACCATCGGGGGCTCCTTCACGTTTCCTCGTGGCACTTAGTCTGCCTGACCCGCAGAGCATGGAATAGACAGGGCCAGAGATTGTGAGCGGGACCGCGCGCGACTTCGGTGTTCTGCGCTCCGCGGGTACGCTTGGACGTTATGACCTCGCTGCGCTTTGATACCCTCACTGTCCTCAATGACGATGCCCTCCGCGGTGACATCCTTGCGATGTGGAAGGCCAATACTGAGCAGGGCGCAGCGGTCGGTGCAAACCCGGGCGACCCAGATGAGCGCTATGCCGAGATGTTGGCCGGGCACGAAGAGTCGATGGCGCAAGGACGCGGCTGGCTCCATCTCATGCGGGAACAGAACACCGGCGAGCTCTTGGGCTTTGCCTGGTGGATTCGTGGCGAGGCACATGGAGCAATGCATATCGCGACAATTAAGCGGCTTCAGATCGCGCCACAGCACCAGGGTGAGGGGCTTGGCAAAGCGCTGATGGACTTCCTCCATACTCCCGAGGTGCTTGCAGGAATGGGTGAGGGGCTCGACTTCCTCCACCTGCAATTCCGAGCTGGTAACGGGTTAGGCGATTGGTACGGCTCCTATGGATATGAACTCAATGTTCGCTGGGATGTGATTCGTAAGCTCGACGACGGACATTGGGGCGGGTGGGGCGAGATGATCCGTCGCGTTGACGGCACTCCGATGCCACAGTTCCAGGCTTAAATCGCTTACGTTATAAGAACCTGACGGTCTCGGCATGCCGTTTGGTTCCTATGACTAGGATCGGGCTATGGCCCAGTACGACGTCATTACGATTGAAGTTGGTTCGACGATCACCAAGGTAAACGGTTTTGCCTTGGTCGATGGTGCGTTCTCCGGTGTTGCGCAGGGGTTTGCCCCCACCTCGGTAGCCCAAGGTGATGTCGGCATTGGTGTATCGGCAGCATTAGCGCAGGCGGGTATCGACGTCGCCTCTGTTAATCCCGATCAGGTGTTTGTGAACTCCTCGGCAGCAGGCGGCTTGCGGATGACTGTCCACGGGCTCACCCCGTCGATGACGGCTCGCGCTGCGCGTGAAGCCAGTCTTGGCGCGGGTGGTTTGGTGAAGCTCGTCACTGCAGGTGAGTTGTCCCGCTATGACCTCGACGATATCCGCGAGATCAACCCCAATATCGTGCTGCTTGCTGGCGGCGTGGACTTTGGCGAGAAGAACACCACGCTCAAGAACGCCGAAACTCTGGCGTCGCTGCACCTCAATGACGGCTTCATGGACGTGCCATTTATCTATGCGGGCAATGTGTCGCTTCGACGTCATATCCAGTCGATTTTCGATGATGCCGAGCTAGAGCTCATGGTTGCTGACAATGTTTTCCCCGAGGTCGATCAACTCAATGTTGAGCCGCTGCGGTTACTCATTCATGAGGTATTCAATCGGCACATCATTCATGCTGCGGGCATGGCTGCGCTTGCTGAACTCACCACTCACGGCATTTTGCCGACTCCGGGCGCGGTGCTGAAGGGCGCTGAACTCTTTGCTGAGGCGATGGGCGATGTCCTCGTCTTCGATGTTGGCGGGGCGACGACCGATATCCATTCAGTCTCGGACGGGTCGCTGGAGTTTATGAAGCTCGCTGTCGATCCTGAGCCACGGGCCAAGCGCACCGTTGAGGGCGACTTGGGTGTTTACGTCAATGCACACAACATCATGGAGTCGTTCGGCTCGCCCGAATGGGCTGAGAAGATGGACGATCTTGCCGCTATGCCCTCCACTGAGCAAGAGCAGCAACTCACGAGCTGGTTATGCGAGCGGGCCGTCGAGCAGGGAATCCGGCGCCATGCGGGAGCCTTGGTCGATCTCTTTACCCCCAGCGGTAAGAAGCAGATCGTGCGCGGTAAGGACCTCACGGCGGTGCAATGGGTCATCGCCACTGGTGGTGCGCTTACCCGGGTTCCCGGTGGCCGCGACATTTTGGCTGACGTCTGCACTGGCCCAGGTAAGTACCTCTTCCCGGAGCCTTCGACCAAGGTCCTCATCGACCGGAACTATCTGTTCAGCGCGCTGGGCACGCTGGCCCAGAGTTACCCCGACGAGGTCCAAGAAACATTCCGTCGCTGGGTGACTCAAGACGACGTGCCGCAGGTCTAAATCCTTCACTGGCGTTAAATGCTAGCCCGGGCGGGCTGGCCTCTTGACGGCCTCGGTAGTCTGGCGGCATGGTCACTCCTCGCCTTGAGATTTATCCCGATCGCATTGCTGAGAATGCTCGCGCAATCAGCGATCTTGTTCACGGTCATGGCGCCCAGCTTGCGGGCGTGGGCAAAGTGCTGTGCGCGCATCCAGCAGTGGTGAAGGGTCTGCTGGCTGGCGGCGTCGATATGTACGCCGATAGCCGCATCGATAACCTTCGCGCGGTCCGGGAATCCGGCGTCACTGTGCCGTTGTTGTTGCTGCGCTTGCCAGAGCTATCACGGATTGACGATACGGTGCGTTACTCCGATCTGTGCCTGGTCTCGGAGATCACCACGATGTCCGCATTGGCTGCCGAAGCAACGAAGCAGGGCAAACGCTACGGCGTGATCTGCATGGTCGATCTCGGGGACCTTCGTGAAGGCGTCTGGGATGAGCGAATCATCGAGACCGTGGTTGCCGCTAAGGCTCTTGAGGGCCTCGACGTGCTTGGTATCGGCTGCAATCTTGCGTGCTACGGCGGGGTCAGCCCGTCAGAGCAGAATATGAACCGTTTGGTGACGTTGCTGGAAGCCGCTCGCGAAGCCTCCGGGCTGCCGCTGGCATTGGTATCTGGCGGTAATTCAAGCTCGCTAGAGATGTTGGCTGCTGGCACGATGCCTACAGCAGTCACCCATTTCCGTATGGGTGAGTCGATCATCTTGGGCCGGAACGTGCTCAATCGTGATCCGTGGCCAGGTACGCGCCAGGATGCGGTACGGCTGGTTGCTGAAGTCATCGAGGTGGAGTCCAAGCCGTCGGTGCCTCTTGGTGAGTCGGGGCAAAATGCCTTCGGCGAGACCGCGACCTATGTGGATCGCGGTGTGCGACGTCGCGCCATCGTCGCGCTTGGGCGTCAAGATGTTGTCGTTGATGGCATCGAGCCAGAAGATCCCGGCATGATCGTGCTGGGTGGGTCGTCGGATCACCTCATTATTGACGTCGAAGAAGCGGCGAAGCCGGTTCAGGTGGGCGACGAGATCGCTTTCTGGCCTGGCTACGGTGCGACGCTCGCGCTTGCGACGTCTCCCTATGTGACAAAGGTGGAGTTGTGATGTTGTACGCGACACATGCGAAGGTGCTACTGGGCAACATTCGCCGCAATATCGAGGGTATCCGCGCCCATGTTGGCGTAGCGCATCCGGTGCTCTTGGCAGTCAAGGCCAATGGTTACGGGCATGGAGCGGTTGAGGTGTCGCGGATGGCACAGGAAACCGGCTGCGCTCAGTGGCTCGGGGTTGCGACGGTTCCTGAGGGCTTGGAATTGCGAGAGGCTGGGATCACGCTGCCGATTCTCAAGCTCTCGGGGCTTATCGCCGCCGATGAGGCAGAAGCGGCAGTGCGAGGTGGCCTGACCTGTGCTGTGCCGTCTATGGCGTGCGCAGAGCTGGTAGCAGCGGCAGCTCAGCGTGTGGGTTCACCTGCCCACATTCAGCTCAAAGTTGATACCGGTATGCGTCGTATTGGTGAGTTTGACGAGTCAAACATCATGGCCTTGGCGCAGTTCTGTGAGAGTTCCCCGCATCTCGTGCTCGATGGCATGTTTAGCCATATGCCCGTCTCTGATGCGCCAGCCCATGATGAGTTTACGCAGGCACAGATTGCTCGCTTCGCTCATGACGTTGCCGAGGTTGAGGCCGCGCTTGGTCGTGAACTGGACCTCGTTCACATTGCCAACTCCGGTGGAGTCTTGGGCCAGCCAGCAGCACTTTTGCCAGATCGGGCCCCACACAAGGTCATGGTCCGTCCAGGCATCATGATGTACGGCTACTACCCGGACACCACGACCCCACACACCGTCGAACTTCATCCTGGTATTGAGTTTGCCACCCAGGTGAGCTTCATCAAACAGGTGCGAGAAGGCGAAACGGTGGGCTATGGCCGCACCTGGACCGCTCCTCGCGATACGTGCATTGCGACGCTTCCGGTGGGCTATGCCGACGGTTTCAGCCGGTTGAACTCCAACTGTGGCCGGGTGCTGATCAATGGTGTGTCGTACCCGATTGCTGGACGGGTCTGTATGGATCAGTGCATGGTTGATCTTGGGCCAGACAGTGCCGTTGCAGTCGGCGATGCTGCGGTCTTGATCGGACGCCAAGGTGATGAAGAAATCACCTGCGATGAACTAGCCGAGCGGATGGGCACGATCACATACGAGGTGACCTGCTTGCTGACCCCGCGCGTGACGCGCTACTACACGAGCGAGTAGCAGCTTTGCCGTTAGCCGTAGGCTAGGGGTATGCAGGCAGCAGAACTGGCACAGATTCTTGGTACATCGACGCTCGCTCAGGTCGAGGTTACTGGGGTCACGCACAACTCCCGCTGGGTGAAGCCAGGGGACGTCTTTGTCGCGCTTCGAGGAGCGTCCTTTGACGGGCATCGCTTCCTTGACGAGGTGGCGGCAGCGGGGGCAGTGCTCGTGATTGGCGCTGGTTTACGTGAGGGGGAGACCTCACCGCTGCCCTATCTGACGGTTGCTGAGCCGCGATTAGCATTGGCCCAGACTGCTGCTGCGTTTGCGGGTAATCCGGCTGAGGAATTGACTGTCATTGGGGTTACAGGCACTGATGGCAAGACCACGACGTCGCTGTTATTGACCCATCTCTTGCGCGAGGCTGGACACAAGGTCGGGGTAATTTCCACGGTCGGGTTCCAAGGCATTGATGGGCAGCTACGCCAATATCCAGCCCATTTCACGACGCCCGAGGCGCCTCAGGTACAAGAAATCTTGGCTGAGTTGGTGGCTGAAGGCGCTGACACGGTGGTCGTGGAAACGAGTTCTCATGCGCTGGCGCAGGAGCGCGTCGGGGGGATCGGGTTCGACATCGGGGTGTGGACCCATCTATCGCCGGAACACTTGGATTTCCACAAGACGATGGAGGAGTATTTCGCAGCGAAGCGCATATTGATAGAGCGCTCGCGGCTGGCTGTGCTCAATGCAGATGATCCGTGGAGTGAGCACCTGCGTGGGGTTGCGGGTGCTGAACTGAGCTATTCGACCCGCTCGGCGCAGGCTGATATCTGTGCGGTTGAGATCGTCGAGGGCCATGATGGGCTGCAATTCTGGGTGCAGCAGGGGTCCCAAAATATTGCCGTCACCTTACCGATGCTGGGTGAGTTCAATGTGGCGAATGCCACGGCAGCATTGACGGCTGCTTGTGCTTTGGGAATTGATCTCGCAACGGCGGCCCAGAGTTTGGCGAGTTTTGCTGGAGTGGCTGGGCGAATGCAATTTGTGCCACGCCAGGCAGATGAGCCGCGTGTCATCGTCGATTTTGCTCATACCCCGGACGCGCTCGCTAAAGCCTTGATGGCCTTGCGGGCAACAACAACTGGTGCGCTGTGGTGCGTTATTGGCGCTGCTGGTGGGGCTCGGGACGAGACGCGTATTGCTCCGATGGGGCAGCAAGCAGCCCAGTTGGCAGATCGAGTGGTCTTCACTGAGGACG
The DNA here is from genome assembly GCA_051650245.1 of Propionibacteriaceae bacterium. Classification (GTDB taxonomy): domain Bacteria; phylum Actinomycetota; class Actinomycetes; order Propionibacteriales; family Propionibacteriaceae; genus JBOFIQ01. Next base: position 7,343 of record JBOFIQ010000186.1, read on the forward strand.
ATACCTATGAAACGTCACTAGATTTCTTGCTGGGAGAACTTAACCGAGGTGCTACTGGTGTTGTCGGGGCGCAGGTGGAGACCATTCCAGACCGTCAAGAGGCTATCGCTCATGCGATGACGGCTGCCACTAGCGAAGATACGGTGCTACTTGCCGGAAAGGGCCATGAGTCTGAGCTGATGCGGACGCCACCGATTGCCTGGAATGAGGTTGCTCAGGCTCGCGCAGCATTGGATCGACGCCGTTCTTAGCCAGGTTTTCCGGCGAACTTTCAGCTTCATTTCAGCCAGGAGCGCTACTCTGGCAGACAGGGGCAGAAAGGACGAGGGTGAATTTTCAAAGTATCTTCATCGTGATGATCGTGGTCGGCATCATCATTCCTGCGGTGATTTACTACATCTTCAAGCCAAGAGATCACGATACGCAGGGTGCTTCTGCGCTGCCTGTAGAGCCGGCTACACCTTTCCTCGACCCCGAACAGCCACGCGCTGATGCGCTACGTATCTTGTCGGCGACACGTCGGGCTCATCGTAGCGACGTGATTTCAGAGGCCACCGTCCGTGAACGTGCAGCAGAGGTGACCCGGCATTATCTTGCGCAAGCGACGAATACGGCTCTCGATGAGTTGAGCGATACCGCACTGCAGCAGCGGTTAGGGGAGCAGCCTGCGTTATCTAGTGCAGCCAGTTACGTCACGGAGATTTATCGCACGACCTCGACTCCGAATGCTGATCGTTCAGCGGAGAAGTCACTCTCGATTGCCGAACAGGTTGTGTTGGCCTGGCGCTAGCGCTTCTGAG
>JBOFIQ010000187.1:0-9960 GCA_051650245.1 Propionibacteriaceae bacterium
GTACCCCGGCGCATTGCGAAACTTCGCCAGCAACGAAGGCCGGAGGACGAACAACGTCGAACAACTCACCGCTATCCCTATCAGCGCTTGCACCCAGACTAGGTCGGGAACAGCCAGTGATACTAAGCAGGCAGCAAAAGCTCCCGTTGACAACATCAGAAGCGTCAGATCGAGAGTCAGCATCTCTGCGGTGGCAAGAACCAAGCCAAGCGCTAGCCATAGCGCCCAGACATTCTCAGTGAACCACTCCATCTGCACTCCTCTACCCAGTGGGATTACCACCATCTTGGCACGGGTACGGGGCAATAGCGATAGTCCCCCGCCGCTTTCTGTAGCAGTTATCCGTTATCGCGTAATCTGGAGCTATGACACGACATCGACCAGCTCTTGTACTCCTGGTCTGTGGCGTGGCATGTATCGCCGCCTGCCAGCCGCGCCCGGGCATAGCAACCCCTACCCCAGCCGTTGTCAGCACCACCCCAACGCTGAACTATCTCGCGCCCGGAGTAGCCGCACCAAAACTTCACGAACTCGCCGACGCTGCTGGCTCAACAACCCTGCTCCAAGCAAAGATCTCCGCTGACGACATCTCACTGGCCGTCCTCGACACTAAAGGCAGTGCAGCGACCTGGAGCTTCCGCAATGGCAGCCCCACCAAAGTTGATGGCGACCTGGCCTACGTAGGTCAAGCTGCTTTCACACTCAGCGATTTTAACCTCACAGATCTTTCTGACATCTGCGCCCAAGCTGGTGTGCTCTCCGGCTCTACCACTGACCAAGAAGTCCAGATCGTCGAATATTCCGGTGGCCAGGCCTATCTCACGGTGACCACTCAACCTGAATCAACGACGATCTTCTTTCGCCCCGACGCGACCTTAGTCCCGATCTTGAACTACAGCGACCCCGGACCCGACGCCTTTGCCACGGCGCTTGATTCCATCACCACTAGCGAACAAAACGTCACCGCTATTGGCTATGAGCCAGCCCTGGGCTTATATGCAGAAAAGCCTGGTACGACTGGCACAGTGCGCATCGTGCGTCCAGCGCGTTTCCCTGCGCGTACTGAGCAGCACGCCGCTAAACCCACAACGACCGATTTTGATCCTCGGTTGGTCCCGGCGGCAACGCTGGCAAAACTCGTAGCTCGGTTCGGCCAACAAGGAAAATTTACTCTCGTGATTGATCGCCGTGAGGGTATGCGCGAACCATTGATCCATATCCAAGCCGATGGCAAACAACTCATTACCGACCTGGCGGGCAACGATGTCACCCGCAGCGTGGGCACCACGCGATAGAAACAACCAGATGAAAGAACTGCTGCCGACCTCCATGACGGAGATCGGCAGCAGTTCTTTGCTCTTTAGAGCGAGTCTGGGTACGTCGAGAAGAAGCCCAACTTGACTGCATCTTCGCGTAGCTGCTCGCGGGCATTCGGGTGCGCCGCATGCTCGATGAGGTTGTAGGCCTGCTCACGATCAGTCTTGCAGTACAGATCGGCAAAGCCCTGCTCGGTCACGACGCCCGACATCTGTAGCGATGTCGTCGCTTCAGTGATCTTGCCCACGATCTGGGAGACGTTGGCACGCGGATGCCACGAGCGCATCGCCAAGTACGCATGTCCACCCGGTGAGTGCATCGCACCGACGATGAAGTCGGTTTGACCACCAGTACCGGAGTAGATCTTGTTCTTGATCCGTGAGGCATTCGCCTGTACGAAGAGATCGACCTGCAATGCGGTATTCACTGAGGTCATCGCTGGCTGAGCCGAGATCAATCCCGGATCATTAGTCTTGACCGCGCTCATGAACCGAATCCGCTCGTTCATATCAACCCAGTCGTAGAGATCCTGGGTACCGAGCGCAAAGGAGCACACGATCATGCGATCTGGATCAAGCGCACCAGCACGGTCCAGCATGAGCGCGCCGTCAGACATGAGTTCGGTCCAGATACCCAAGCCCTGACGATGGGTCAGTGAGGTCAAGACGGCATCAGGCATGGCACCAATACCTGTCTGCAAAGTCGCGCCGTCAGGAACCCGCGAGGCGATAAGTTCACCAATGTAGTTGGACTCATCGTCGGCCGGGGCTGGCGAGAATGAGAGCAACGGTTCGGTGTGCTCAATGGCGAAGTCAATATCGGCAAGATCAATAACCGAGTCACCATAGGTGTAGGGCATCTTCTCATTGATCTGAGCAACAACGAGCGCACCACGGGCCCGAGCAGCTTCAATCGCTGCTGGCAAGATATTGACCTCAGCGCCCAACGAAACCGAGTTACCTTCAATCCGTGAAACGTGAATGCAAACAACGTCTGGTGGCAGCTTGGAAGCGAACATCCGCGGCACCAAGGACAACCGGCCCGGGTAGTAGTCCATATTCTCGTAGCCACGCATGCCCGGACCAACAAAGCTGGTTTCGTAGCGAACACCCTCACAACGCGGGAGTTCACCCTGCGCGTTGAGCATGTAGAGGCGGTAGGTCTCCAAGGTCTCGTCGACGATCCGCAGCAACTCATGGGGCACCAAACTGCCCGTCATGACAACGCGAGGGTTCGTCAGATGACCAATGCGCGACTTAAGCGTCGCTTCGTCAACAATACGCATGATGGTATTTTGCCAGGCTCATTTCTCCGGGTGTGAACAGACCCCGGTAATTAGACGTTTTCCGCGTTGGCAGCGAATGTCGTGCAGACGTTCGGGTTACCCGCCTTGAAGCCCTTGGCGACCCAGTACTGCCGCTGAGCGCTGCTGCCATGGGTCCAGGCTTCTGGAGAAACTCCACCCGAGGACTGCATCTGGATATGGTCGTCACCAACGGCTTTTGCAGCCGACACGATGTTATTGATGTCATCTTGGGTCAGCGCGGCAATTGCCGAGTTCTCCAACGTCGGCGCGTTCTTCATTGCTGCACCAGCGAAACAGTCAGCCTGCAACTCCAGCCGCACCTGGCCCGAGCCTGGGCCGGTACCACCCATGTGGTTTGCACGCGCCATATCGCCGGTGAGGTCGGAAATGTAGTGGCCGAACTCATGGGCAAGCACGTAAAACTCCGCACCGTAGCCGTCCTTGGTTCTGAGCTGAGCGAAAAGCTGACGCAAGAAAGCGATATCGAGGTAGACGGTCTTATCACCAGGGCAGTAGAACGGGCCTACCTGAGACGATGCCGTGCCGCAGGCAGTCTGGACCTGTCCGCTAAAGGGCTTCATCGCGATCGGCTCATAGCCATCGATCTGCGTTGCCCAGTAGCTCTGGATGGTATTGACGTAGGCGACCCACCTGCAATTCTGATCATTCTTGAGATCAGCACCAGTGCGGCACTGCGCATAGGCATTCGTCGTCGGTGCCTGCGGATCTTGGGAACCCGTGGTGGAACCTAAGAGATCGCTGGGGTTAAACCCAAAAAGTAGCGACAAAATAAGAACGAGGATGCCACCGACACCACCGACGGCGATACCCGTTCCACGTCCACCACCACTTGATGGCTGGACCTGCGACGGGTCAAGCTGAGCGTTCTCATTGAATTCCATGCGTTACCTCACGTTGATGCTGTGACCTAGCGGCCATAGTTTCAATGGTAGGGGGTGATCCGGTCCAGACCCCCGCCGCATAGCGAAAAATTACCAAGGGGCAAGATTAGTCTGTGCAAATCGTCGCAGTAACCGTCCCCGGAGGACCCCGCGTTGCGACCTTTGCTGTCGGCCATGGTGAAGATCCGTTAGCGCTCTTGTGGCGCTCAGGCTGGACTCTGGTGCGTTGGCTATCGGCTGGCTTGAGCCCCGATAGCGATGATGTCTTACTGACCTGCCAGGTCATGCCCAAGCATGAACTCTCTGCTGAGCCGCCCACACGCTTTCGCGGACGCGACACCGGCCTCAGCTCGCAAGAGGTGACCGATCCCATCATTAAACAGCGAGTCGCCTGCTATGCGATCACCTTGTCTGAGCGTGGCCTGCTCGCAACACGCTTTAGCCGGCGTACCGCAGTCCCCGATACCTGGGGACTTCCCGGCGGTGGCCGAGAACCGCTGGAAACCCCTGCTGACACTGTGCGCCGGGAACTTGCAGAAGAGACCGGGCAAGACGTCACTCTTGAGCGGCTCCTCGACGTCCAATCCGATCACTGGATCGGGCGCTCACCGGCAGAAGAAATTGAAGACTTCCATGCCTTGCGCATCATCTACGTCGCACACGTCGATGATCCCACCGATCCGGTTGTGCACGATGTCGGTGGCACGACGGCCCAAGCGACCTGGGTACCGTTGCCGCGTTGGCGATCGCTGCCGTGGTCCTTGGCTTCTCGGACACTGCTAGATCGTCATCTGCCAGCACTGACGGCATAAAATACCGCGCGACGAGCGGGGCCTAAGCCCACACTCGCCGCGCGGCAAAGTGCGTGATCTAGTCGCGAAGGTACGACAGGATCTTCAACATATTGATGTAGAGCCAGACCAGCGAGACAGTCACGCCGAAGGCAGCGCGCCACGACTCATGCTCAGGAGCGCCTGAATCGATTCCTTGCTGGATCACGGAGAAGTCATCGACAAGCGATAACACGGCCAAAACTGTACCCACAGCCGTCATAGCGATACCCATGACAGACATCTGACCAATGCCATCAACCAGGCCAAGGTTCACGCCAACGAAGCTCAGGAAGTAGTTGAGCAGCATCGCGATGGAGAAACCGAAGGTGGCGATCATCAAGATCGAGCGGAACTTCTTGCCCGTACGAATGTTGAACTTTCGCACGACCAGAAGCGTGACTGCGGTGGTGGCAAAGGTTGCCACGATTGCTTGCCCAATGATGCCGTCATAGTAGGACTCAAAGACCTTCGAGATCGCACCGAGCAAGAATCCCTCGACAGCTGCATAAAGTAACGCACCTGCCGGAGGAACCACAGCGCGAGTCGAGACAACCAGGGAAATAATGAAAGCGGCAAGTGATGCTCCTGCAACGCTGCCCACGGTAAGAGCGCTGTTAAGCGGAAGCACGGTAAAAGTAATCGCTGCCACAAGAACGACCAGACCAAGCATGATGCCTGTCTTGGTCACGACGCTATCCATCGTCAGCGTGCTCTGAGCACTCTGCTGCTGAATCATCATCGCTGGGTTCGACGGCCAACCTGGCTGGGGCTGAGCGTAGCCGGGCTGGGGCTGCTGGTACTGCCCCTGCTGTACATAGCCCTGCTGCTGAACATACACCGGCTGCGGATGCAACGCCTGGTCGCGGAAGCGGTTAATCGCGGGATTCGACATACCTTGAGTCTACGACACCGTACGTTCCATGCAAGGGCCACTGCCCCTGAATCTCCCCTGAATGTTTAACGCACGACTTACGTGCATACGCACGAGTTAGAACTCGTGCGTATGCACGTAAGTCGTGCGTGAGTGCCCCCGGCGGGACTTGAACCCGCACTGGAGCGGGTTTAAGCCGCTTGCCTCTGCCGATTGGGCTACGAGGGCATACCCCAAAGTTATCAGGTTTGTGCGCTCTTGCCGACTTAGGTATCACCACGCAATAATGCTCAGCGCCCACACGGCATCATCACCAGCCGTTACTGCGATGCCCCAGCCTGTAACAGTTCTCGCGCGATTCCGTCCAAAATATCGGCCTCACTGATGACCATATCGACGGGTACACGCGCAGCAATCCGCTCCGCAATAATCGAGCCGCCACAGATCACTTCAGCACGCTTGGGTTGAATCGACGGGCAATAGCGCAAGGTATCAGCCACACTCCACGTCAAAAGCTGCCCCGACAGAGCTGTGAGATCATTCACGCTCAGCCGTGACCCATGCACCCGATCCCGGTCGTAGACCGACAGACGTTGGTAGGCACCCGATAGCGTCGTCACCGTACCAGCAACGCCGATAAAACTTGCGACGTCATCAAACGGGCATCCTGACGCATCCAACATGCCCTCGACGAAAGCCTGCGCCGACTCGATCTGTTCTGCGGTAGGCGGATCATCATGGAGGAAACGTTCACGCAACCGCACCGATCCCATATTGAGCGACGTGGCAAACGTCACCTCATCGCCTCGGCCCACAACAAGTTCCGTGGAACCGCCACCGATATCAATGACCAATACGGGGGCTGCCGCCTGCGGCAAAGCTGAACGTGCACCGGCAAATGACAAGCGGGCTTCTTCATCACCGCTGATGATCTCTGCCTCAATCCCGAGACGCTCGCGCACCCCGGCAAAAAATGCCTCACGATTGCGTGCGTCGCGAGCAGCAGACGTGGCAACAAACCGCACCGCATCGACATGATGCTGCGCAATAACATCGGCATAGCGTGACACCGCAGCCAAGGTACGTTCCAGTGCTTCCGGCGCAAACTCACCAGTAGCATCAACCCCTTGGCCCAACCGCGTCAGTTCCAGTAACCGACAGACCTCCGTTACAGCACCATCACCACCTGATTCAGCGATCAAGAGCCGCACCGAGTTCGTCCCGCAATCAATGACTCCGACGCGCATTAGCTTTGCCTTTGGTGCGCACACGGCTGAGCGAACCAATCGCCTAAATCAGCGACTACCTCATCACCAAACGGATTAACCCCCGGACCAACCGCCAGTGCATGACCAGTTAGTGCATGGAGACACTTCACCCGCAATGGCATACCACCAGCAGTCGTGGTCGCGATGGCATCAGGAACCGGAAGATCTAGTTCCGCAGCGAGCCGCTTGCGGTCAGCAAGATACGATTCATGGGCCTGCTGATACCGCTCAGCCAACTCAGGGTCAGCCGTCAGCCGAGCAGTCATCTCCTGCATCAACCCAGACGCTTCCCGTCGGGAAATCTCTGCAGCCAAACGCTGACAGGTGAGGTAGTAGGTCGTGGGGAACGGCGAACCATCGTCAAGCACCGGTGCTGTCGCGACAACGAGCGGGGTGCCACACGAACACCGGTAAGCGCAACCGACAACACCGCGCGGGCGACGTCCAAGCTGTTGCTCTACCGCATCAAGATCGGCAGCAGTCATAGGGGTAATAGGCATGATTATTTCTTTGTTGGGGTAGCTGTAGGGCCACCGGCTGGTGCCTGCTGGGCGGGCGTATCGGCAGCAGCAACCGAATCCGCAAGTTTCTCCCACCACACCAGCTCATGTTTGGTGTTCTTGGGCTGTGCTGAGGCCACTGTTGATGAGCCATTAATTGGCCGACCATTGGCGTCGAGAACGACGAATCCAGTCTCACCGGGAACTACCCAGCCAAGACGATTACGCGCTTGCGCCCGCACATAGTTTGGGTCCTGCCACCGTTGCAACTGGTCTTCGAGGGAATCGATTGAGGCATGTTTTTGTGCCACTGCACTCTGCCGATCAGCCAACTCATGTTGCATCCGGAAGTAGGTCGTAATACTCCTAGCCCAACTCAGCACAACCAGCGCCAAGAGCACAAATACCACGACAGCGCGACGGGTAATCCGCACTCCAGTGCGACGCGGGCGCGCCGAACCACGCTTTGACGTCGATGCCTGCGCGCTAGCAGACGGCGCAGAGGAACGCGGAACGGGCCTGGAGCGAGGTGTTCGCCCCGGGCCCGCCCCGGATCGTGCTTGGCGGCGCGGATTACGCGCCATCACATGGCCTCCATAGGAGCCAGTCTAGTTGTCCTACGCCGTGAAGCGCGGGAACGCCGCTGCACCGGCATAGGTCGCAGCATCGTCAAGATCCTCTTCGATACGCAGGAGCTGGTTGTACTTAGCAACGCGCTCGGTACGTGCCGGAGCACCGGTCTTGATCTGGCCACAGCCCAAAGCAACCGCAAGGTCAGCAATGGTCGTATCTTCAGTCTCACCCGAACGGTGCGACATCATCGAACGGAAACCGTTGCGATGCGCCAACTCGACAGCGTCGATGGTCTCCGAGAGCGAACCGATCTGGTTGACCTTGACCAGCAGTGCATTGGCAGCCGACTCGTCAATGCCCTTCTGCAAACGGGTGGAGTTGGTGACGAACAGATCGTCGCCGACGAGCTGAACCTTGTCACCCAGTTCTGCGGTGATCTTCTTCCAGCCGTCCCAATCTTCTTCGTTGAGCGGATCTTCGATCGAGACCAGCGGGTAAGCCGCGACGAGCTCGGCGTAGTACGCGATCATCTCGTCAGAGGTCTTTTCCTTGCCCTCGAACTGGTACTTGCCGTCCTTGTAGAACTCAGAAGCAGCGACGTCGAGCGCGAGCGCGATGTCCTTGCCCGGCGTGAGGCCAGCCTTCTTGATCGCTTCGATGATGAGATCAAGCGCGTCACGGTTGCTGGGCAGGTTCGGTGCGAAGCCGCCCTCATCACCCAGGCCAGTCGCCAACTTCTTGGCCTTGAGCACGCTCTTGAGCGAGTGGTAAACCGCAGTGCCCATCTGAAGAGCTTCTGCGAAGGTCGCCGCACCGATAGGAGCGATCATGAACTCCTGGATGTCGACGTCGGAGTCAGCATGTGCGCCACCGTTGAGGATGTTCATCATCGGCACGGGCAGGATGTGTGCGTTCGGCCCGCCGATGTAGCGGTAGAGCGGCAGATCTGCCGACTGGGCTGCGGCGTGAGCAACGGCCAGCGATACGCCAAGGATGGCGTTCGCGCCGAGCTTGGCCTTGTTGTCAGTGCCGTCGAGCTCAAGCATGGCCAGATCGATGTAGCGCTGCTCGGAGGCTTCCATGCCCAAGATCTCGGGCTGGATCGTCTCAACGACATTGGAGACGGCATTGAGCACGCCCTTGCCGTCGTAACGCTTGGCATCGCCGTCACGAAGTTCAATAGCTTCAAAAGCACCGGTAGAGGCGCCCGAAGGAACGCCCGCGCGACCGGCAGCGCCGTCGTCGAGAACAACCTCGACCTCAATGGTGGGGTTGCCGCGCGAGTCGAGAATCTCGCGGGCTTCGATGGATTCGATGGTAGCCACGCAGGCCCCTTCCGTCTTGGATGTCTTGGTAGCCCCTAGCCTACTAACTTTCCGGGGCCATCCCCAGGGTTCGACAGATTTCGGGACGAGCAGAATCTGACGGTTCAGCTACGGGCTATTTCCTTAGCACGAATCTCAGCTTCCCGGTCGCGCAAAGCCTGTCGGGCAGCCTGTTCAGGATCGATACCTGCCGCCTGTGCCCGGAAGGCAAGATCAATCAGCGCCTGACCCAGTTCATCCTCGCTGATTGGCTCATCGGCAAGGGTCATCTCAACGTCGTGGGCTCGGACTCGGGCAGCCACTTTCGCCGCTCTCGCTACTGCCGATAACCGCTCTGGAATCCCCTCCAACGCACTCGTGCGGTGCTTACTTTGGCGCTTTTGTTGTTCCCAACTGGTGGTGAGATCATCAGGGATTGCGGTATCGCTAAAGACATAGGGATGTCGTTCGATGAGTTTGTCAGCAATCCCCTGGGCAACGTCGGCAATGGTGAAATGCCCTGCTTCAGCCGCAATCTCTGCGTGGAAAAGTACCTGTAATAAGACGTCGCCTAGTTCCTCACACAGATCTGCTGGCGTGCCGGTTTCTACTGCATCGACGGCCTCGCAGGCTTCCTCGATGAGATACGTCAGCAAGGAATGGTGCGTCTGCTCACCATCCCACGGGCAGTCCCGACGGATAGCGTGCATCACGGCGACCGCGCGCGATAGCTCAGCTATCGCGCGCGGATCACTGGCGTCTAGTTCCACTTAGGACTGCTTTGTCGCCGGAAGTGTGTATTGCACTGCCTGGGGTCCAGTTTTTGGGGATACCCCAAGAGGCTGTGATTGCCACTGCCCATAGCGCGGATTAATAGTGGGCGCGTATTGAGCGGCTAGTATCGACATCTTTGCCGTCGGGTCAGTAGCGCTTGTCTCCGTCCCCGTCGCTGAACGCGCATTGACGACCACGAACTTCTCGATGGCGAGCCCAAATGGCTTGGTGATCTCATTCTTCGTGAGGGCTTCAAGCCCCTTCACCGTGGCTTCTGCATTGCTGATGTCAGCATCGGTAATCGGAGCCTGC
>JBOFIQ010000188.1:0-1878 GCA_051650245.1 Propionibacteriaceae bacterium
CCCGCCCCGAACGCCCTCTGGGGGTACGAGCATCATCACGAACCAGACGTGATTCATCTTTCGCAAGCCGCACCAGATGGGGATTTACCTCCGCTTGCGTTGCAGGCCGCTCCCCTGGTGCGAGTGCCTGCGCGGTAGGCGCCACGCCTGCGAAAAGATCGTAGAGCTGTTTACGCACAAGCATCTGCTGAAATAGCGGCACTGGACGGCGTTCCGAGACAACGATCTCGACATTGCCACGTACCGTATCGAGCCATTCACCGAACTCTTCGGCATTGGAGACTGTCGCCGATAGTGCGATCAACTGCACCGATGAGGCAAGACCAATGATGACTTCTTCCCACACCGCACCACGAAAACGGTCAGCAAGATAGTGCACCTCATCCATGACGACGTAACCGAGGCGATCCAAGGTGGTCGAATTGGCATAGATCATGTTGCGCAAAACTTCGGTGGTCATCACCACGATGTCGGCATCAGAGTTGATCGATGCGTCGCCGGTGAGCAGACCAACCTTGTCTGCCCCATGACGTTCCACCAGATCGTGAAACTTTTGATTCGACAAGGCTTTGATCGGAGTCGTATAAAAACATTTCACGCCCCGAGCCACAGCACAGGCGACAGCAAATTCTCCGACGATTGTTTTACCGGCTCCTGTTGGCGCAGCGACAAGAACACCGTTGCCAGCCTCAACCTGCTGACAACCTTCTACCTGAAAATCATCCAGTGGGAAGGAATAGCTCGTTGCGAAAGCCGTCAATAACGGCCCCCAGCCTGCTGTGGTCATGCTGGTATCCCTACTGGTGCGAAAACGGTCAAACAGGACTCAACAGCTTCGGCAAGCAACGGGGCGGTTCCACACATTTCACCGTCGGCCATCGGTACTAAACGTTCTCCGCTGATCTCGACAGTCTTTGCCCGAAGCATTTCGACAGCTGGATCATGGATGAACCTGCCGGAATAGATCTGTGGGAGTAACCGTAGCAGTGAGGCCCGCGACACCGGGTGCGCAATCGTAATATCGAGTAGCCCGTCATCAATGCGGTAGTTCGGCAACACCTTCATACCGCCACCAAAATATCCAGTATTTCCCACACACATGAACATGGCATCGAGCTTGCGCGGACGGCCATCAATGCGCAATTGGTAGGAAATCGGCTCAAATGCCGACAGCGTTGATAACGTCGATGCGGCATAGCGCAAACTACCGTGCGGCCAGGTCATCGTATTTGCCCGAGCATTCACATGCGCATCAAATCCGGTCGATAAAATCGCCCCGACGTAGCGCTGCTGTCCGTCGTCATGATTGGTGACCCGCATGAGATCAATCCGACGAGTATTACCGGCGAGAATGACCTCTGCGGCTTTGAGCGGATGCGGCGTCACACCAATACCCCGCGCAAAATCGTTACCGGTTCCCGCCGGAATAATGCCCAGCGGTACCGTCGTTGTTGCACAGGCATTGATACCTAGATGGGCCATCCCATCGCCGCCTTGTACCAACAAACCGTCGAGACACGTACCGTCGTCGAGATAGCGGGCTCCAGCAACCACATCGTGGCAGGCTTGACGTGCAGCGGCATAGGTTGAGGTTTCGATCACGCGTAGGTCTACCTGATGTGTGCCACTCGTCAGTGCCTTACAGACCGCTGGCAGCGTCGAACGTGCGCGTCCATGCCCTGCCGAGGGATTCACTACAAGGGTAAGTGCCCGCCCGGGAAAGAGTGCTGCACTCATTCAGCTACCTGAAGGCTACGAGACTTCTGCTTTGCTATCCGCGCATCATGGCGACGAGCAATGAACTCCGCGATGAGATAGAGCAAGCACAGCGGAACGCCCATGACCAGCATCGTGAATGGGTCCGTCGATGGAGTGATT
>JBOFIQ010000189.1:0-2633 GCA_051650245.1 Propionibacteriaceae bacterium
GCTACATCGACTTCTTCGTTCGCCACGACCACGCCGCTGTCCCGAGTGCATCACTGGTGCACAACGACCCGAACTTGCTGTTCGTTGTCGCTGGCATGGTACCGATGGTGCCCTACTTCACCCAGCAGGAACCTGCTCCGTGGAAGCGTGCTGTCAGTGTGCAGAAGTGTATTCGTACCCTTGATATCGACGAGGTGGGCAAGACCACCCGTCACGGCACTTTCTTCCAGATGCTGGGCAACTTCAGCTTTGGCGATTACTTCAAGGCTGAGGTTATTCCGTGGACCTGGGAGTTCCTCACGGGCAGCATCGACGAAGGCAATCTCGGTATCGACCCAGATCGTTTCTATGTCTCGGTGCTCGGCGCGGGTTTCCATCCGGCCTACCCTGAAGGTGATGTTGAAGCGCGCGAGATCTGGCGCTCTATCGGTCTTCCTGACGAGCGGATCATCGGACGTGATCTCAAAGAGAACTACTGGCATATGGGTGTTCCGGGCCCCGGCGGACCAGACTCAGAGATCTTCTACGACCGTGGCCCTGAGTTCGGCCCCGATGGTGGACCTGATGTATCCGAAGATCGCTACATCGAAATCTGGAACAACGTGTTCCAGCAAGAGATGCTGTCGGCAGTACGACGTAAGGACGACTTCGACGTCGAATGCCCGCTACCGAGCAAGAACATCGATACCGGTGCTGGCCTTGAGCGCATCGCATTCTTACTCCAGGGCAAGAACAACCTCTACGAAATTGACGAGGTATTCCCCGTCATTGCCAAGGCTGCGGAGCTTTCGGGCAAGCGCTATGGCGACAACACCGATGACGACGTCCGGTTGCGTGTGATCGCAGATCACCTGCGCTCTAGCCTCATGTTGCTCTCCGACGGTGTACGTCCGGGCAACGAAGCACGCGGTTATGTGTTGCGTCGCCTGCTGCGCCGTTCAATCCGTTCGATGCGATTGCTCGGGTACCAAGCTCCGTGCGTCGTGGAGTTGCTTGATACATCGCGTCAGGTGATGCGTGAGTCGTACCCCGAGATTGACGCCGAATGGCCGCGCGTACGCGAACTTGCGGAGAAGGAAGAGGAATCTTTCCGTCGCACGTTGGTCTCGGGAACGCAGATCTTTGATCTCGCGGTTGCTGATGCCCAGAAGGCCGGTGCAACTGTGCTTACCGGCGATGCTGCCTTCAAGCTCCACGACACGTATGGCTTCCCGATTGATCTGACCTTGGAGATGGCCAGCGAGCAGGGCTTGGCTGTCGATCAGGATGCCTTCCGTTCCTTGATGCAGGAGCAAAAACAGCGTGCAAAGGCTGATGCTCGTGCGAAGAAGGGCGGTGCGGCCAATCTCGATGTGTACAAGAAACTTCGTGAACTTGGCGAGACTGCTTTCACCGGCTATGACGAGCTCAGCGGCGAAGACAAGATTCGCGGCATCATCAAGGATGGCGAGCTTGTTGATCGGGCTGCTCCCGGCGATATCGTCGAAATCGTGCTCCCGGCGACCCCGTTCTATGCGGAAGCCGGCGGCCAAGATGCCGATACTGGCTGGTTACGTGCCGAGGGCATCGATATGGATGTTGTCGATGTGCAAAAGCCGCTGCCGGGCTTGATCGTGCATAAGGTGCGCATTGGTGACGGTGAGGTCGCTTTGGGTATGCCGGTTTCGGCGCAGGTAGATCCGCAGAACCGTTTTGCCGCCACGCAGGCGCACTCCGCAACTCACCTTATCCACGCTGCCTTGCGTCAAGTTGTTGGTTCTACTGCAACTCAGGCTGGTTCTTATAACAAGCCTGGCTATCTACGTTTCGACTACTCAGCTGCTGCTGGACTCTCGCCCGAACAGCGACTCCACATTGAATCGCTAGCTAATGAGGCGATCCGTCGCGATGAGCCGCTGACCGCACGCCAACTGCCATTGGCTGAGGCGAAGTCGCTCGGCGCGATGGCGATGTTTGGTGAAAAGTACCCCGAAATCGTGCGCATGGTTGATGTCGGCGATGGACAGTGGTCGCGTGAGTTGTGTGGCGGTACTCACGTACAGCACACCGGACAGATCAGCATGCTCAACTTGTTGGGGGAGTCCTCCATCGGTTCAGGTGTTCGTCGTGTTGAAGCATTGGTCTCTACTGATGCTTTCGCAAAGTTCGCTGCTGAGCGTGCTTTGGTCACGACGCTGACTGATCTACTCAAGGTTCAGCCTGAGCAACTCACCGAACGCGTGGGTAGCCTCATCGAACAGTTGAAGACAGCAGAAAAGACCATTGCTGCAGCTAAGGCGAAGCAAGCTCTGGCACTGGCACCGCAACTAGCACAAGATCCTGCCACGATTGGTTCAGTCGCATTTGTGGGCGCAGTCGTTCCAGACCTTGCTGGTGGCGATCTTCGCGCACTTGCGATTGACGTTCGTGAACGTCTTGGCGAGCATAGCGGCGTTGTGTGCCTGGTCAGCGTGACCGATGGTAAGCCTGGCGTCGTCGTGGCAACTACTGCTGCAGCCCGTGCTGCCGGACTGGCTGCCGGACAGCTCGTTGGCATTGCGACGGCGGTCTTGGGCGGTAAGGGTGGCGGTAAGCCTGATTTCGCTCAGGGCGGCGGTACTGCTGGCGATCAGGCGCAGGCCGCTGTCAGCGCG
>JBOFIQ010000190.1:0-1772 GCA_051650245.1 Propionibacteriaceae bacterium
CCCCAAATGATGATGCCCAAGCCCTTCTTATTCTCGACGCTACCTTCATGCGAGTCGCCCACCTTGAGCACCTCAGCAGCAGCAACGCCTTCTGGGTAGGGAAGATCGGAATTGGTGACGAGTGCACGTCGCAGTGGGATCGAGTACATGACGCCGAGAATGCCGCCCAAGCCGCAAACGAGCACTGTGGTCCAGTACGGGAAATCAGCCCACCAACCGACCATAATGAGGCCTGGCAAAACGAAAATGATGGCAGAGAGCGTACCTGCGGACGAAGCAATCGTCTGCACGATGTTGTTCTCTTGGATCGTATGATCTTTGACTTTGTAAAGGATCGCCATTGAGATCACAGCGGCCGGAATCGACGTCGCGAACGTGAGCCCGACCTTGAGGCCGAGATAGACGTTAGCCGCGGTGAACACCAAGGTGATCAAACCACCGATAATGACGCTGCGGATAGTCAGCTCTTTCAAGCCACCCGATCCAGCAGGTTTAGAAACAGTCTTACGGGACATGCCTGCTCCTTTTCTGGGAGAGGACCGGCGCAGGTAGCGTCGATCTAGCGCCATAGTGGCAGCCAAGCTGCGAACATTACGTCCCTATTGAGCAGATTTCAGCAGTCGAAACTGAATTGTTATAGAGCGTTATCGCCCCTGAGCCATAGACCACGTCTTGTAGCCACCATCAAGGTTCTTTGAGACCCGACCTTCTGCCGTGAGTATGCGGGAAGCAATGTGACCCCGAATCCCCACCGCACAGGTAATGATGATGTTGCCTTCCGGAAGCTCAGAAATCCGCTCACGCAGTTCATCGACAGGGATATTCACGCTGCCTGGAATGCTGCCGTTCGCGAACTCCCCTGGAGTACGGACATCGAGAACGGTCCAGCCATCCTCTTGGGCATGGGAAATCTCATGCCACTGAATAGATTCTGTGATTCCCCCGGCGAGATTCTGGGCGACATAGCCAAGCATATTGACCGGGTCCTTGGCTGAGCCGAAGGCGGGAGCATATGCCAGTTCAAGGTCGGCAAGCTGAGAGGCCGTGATACCGCCCGCCATCGCTGTGGCAATGACGTCAATGCGCTTATCGACGCCGTCAGTCCCGATGCCTTGCGCACCGAGAATTGCGTCGGTTTCTTTATCCACAAGGAGCTTCAACGATATTCCCGCCGCACCGGGATAGTAGGTCGCGTGGGAGAACGGGTGGGTGTGGATGGCCCGGTAAGCGCGTCCTGCTTGCTGAAGGCGCTTCTCATTCCACCCTGTCGTGGCGACCTGAAGCCCGAAGATCCCCACAATCGCCGTTCCTAGAACTGGGCGGTCCTTACCCTCCCGTCCTGCAAGAATGTCAGCGAGCACACGCCCTTGGCGGTTCGCCGTGTTGGCCAGGGGAACCAATGTTGCTTCTCCGCTCAGGCTGTCGGTTTTTTCGATGGCGTCACCGATGGCGTAGATATGAGGGATATTCGTCTGTAGCTGGGCGTCGACGACGATACCGCCACGCTCCCCGATCACGATGCCAGCGGAACGGGCCAGATCAACATCTGGCCGAACGCCAATGCTGGCAATAACCAGGTCGGCTGGAATATCAATGCCGTTATCAAGGACTACCGTATGAGCGGTGATTTCTGCGACAGCACTACCGAGGTAGAGTTCCACGCCGCTATCGCGCAATTGCTTGTGCACGAGGGCGGCCATTTCGGGATCGAGGGGAGCCATCACCTGTGCTGTGGCTTCGACGACCGCAGTCGCAATTCCCTTGTGGACAAG
>JBOFIQ010000191.1:0-2197 GCA_051650245.1 Propionibacteriaceae bacterium
TCAGAGCTAGGCAACCTCAAGTTCGTGAATATGGTGATGTTGGGAGCGTTCGTCGAGGCGACGAAGGCGGTTAAGCCGGAGTCAATTTTGGATGCGCTGGAGCACAAGCTCGGCGTTAAAAAAGCTCACCTGATGGAAGGTAACCGTGCGGCATTCGCGAAGGGTGCTGAGGTCGTGCGCGACCAGCTGGCTGCTTGGGTCTAATTCCCTCAGGGGTGGGGCTGTCCGGATTTTCCGGGCGGCCCCACTGCCGTCTCTGTTCGATCTAACCACCACAAAACTGGCTAAATATCGGCACTTGTCACCTCGGAAGGCTCAAAATCTGGTGATTAGTCAACGATCTTGGATCCCAGGCCCCAGGCGCCGTTTCGTTATGATGGCCCTGTGAATCAGCTTCCTACGATTACGCTTCCAGCCTCCCGCGTTCGCTGGGGTGTTATAACCGCGCTCTTGTGTCTGATGCCACTCATGATCATCATTCTTGCGTTCAGCCCGAGCATATATCCTAAAGATCGCTTGCCATTCTTGCTGATTGGGTGCGCTTTTTTCCTTATGCCAATGCTGTTTGGATTGCGTCTGCTACCTCGATTGGCGCACCTGACGATTTCTCCCCAGGGCTATACCGAGGTCGTCCATGGGCGTAGCCGGTTTATTCCCTGGACGGCTGTAGAGACGATTAGCCTGGTGCAGGCCAGAGCCGTCACACTTGTTGCAGTGAGCTTTGTGCCGCAAGCAAAGGCTGAGTTCCGGCAGAGCGTCTGGACGCGGTCATTTACTTCTAATACAGATAGAACGATGGCAGATACGTGGTCTCTTTCTGCGCGAAATCTTGGTGAGCTCATGGGCCAATACCGTGCTGTCGCCCTGGGTCTGGTAAGCGCAGATCAGGTACCAGGAATTGCTCTACCAAAGTCGGCCCGTGTCGATTTGCCAGTTGCGCCATAACCGCAGGCGTAATCCTGCTGCCATAATGCGCGATTCTGTTCCAGTCAAGTGAACGCCTTTGCCAGGCGCGACAGAGTCGCTCCATCGAGAAGTCAATCAGCGCTGTTCTCGGGTTAATCCTTGGGCCTGGCCTCTATGCCGGGTAAAGTTGAGCCATCAGGACTCAACTTTGAAAATGGGGAGAACATGGACACGCAAAAGCTCACTGCGAAGTCCCGGGATGCGCTCTCAATAGCTACTCGGACTGCAACCGCCAAAGGCAACCCGGTCGTAGAGCCAGTGCATCTCTTAGATGCGCTCCTTCTTATGCCAGATAACACGGTGGGAGATCTCCTAGCTAAGGCTGGCGGCGACCCGCAGGTTATTGCGGCAGCGGCTAAGGGCGCTTTAGCAAAACTGCCAAGCGCACACGGCGACTCTGTCGCTGCTCCGGGTATGTCAGGTGGTCTTGCGCGTGTTCTTGCTGAAGCTGAGACATTAGCCCAGACGCTGGGAGACCAGTTTATTGCGACTGAACATCTACTCATCGCTATTGCTGAAGTACAAAGCCCGGCCAAAGATATTTTGACGACGTTGGGGCTTACCGCTGAACGACTGACCGCGACATTTGGTGAGCTTCGTGGCACAAAGCGAGTTACTAGCGAGCAGGCTGAAGGCGGGCAGTCAGCGCTGGACCAGTACTCCATCGATCTCACCGAGCGGGCTCGTGATGGCAAGCTTGATCCCGTTATCGGTCGTGACGCTGAAATCCGTCGGGTGATTCAGGTGCTGGCTCGGCGTACCAAGAACAATCCTGTGCTCATCGGGGAGCCTGGCGTTGGCAAGACGGCAGTTGTCGAGGGGCTAGCGCAGCGTCTCGTCGAAGGCGACATCCCAGATTCATTGAAAGGGCGACGTCTGGTAAGTCTGGATCTTTCCAGCATGGTAGCGGGGGCTAAGTTCCGTGGTGAGTTTGAAGAGCGACTCAAAGCCGTCTTGGCTGAGATCAAAGAAGCAGACGGCCAGGTCATCACCTTTATTGACGAGTTGCACACGGTGGTAGGAGCCGGAGCTTCTGGTGAAGGGGCAATGGACGCGGGCAATATGCTCAAGCCAATGTTGGCTCGCGGCGAGCTACGTCTTATTGGTGCGACGACGCTGGATGAGTACCGCGAACGGATTGAGAAAGACCCGGCGTTAGAGCGGCGGTTCCAGCAGGTTTACGTTGGTGAGCCCAGCGTTGAAGACACGATTGCCATCCTGCGGGGGCTTC
>JBOFIQ010000192.1:0-6098 GCA_051650245.1 Propionibacteriaceae bacterium
CCCACTGTTGAGTATTGCGCTTATTTAGCGAGGAGCGCCAGCGTCTGACGAGCCATGGAGAGCTCTTCATTCGTCGGAACCACGAGCACCTTGACACCCGAATCGGAAGTCGAGATTACGCGGGGATCGCCCGAGCGAACAACATTGACCTCATCGTCGAGCTTGACTCCGAAGATGCCGAGGTATTCGCAGACAGCCTTACGGATGGTCCAGTCATTCTCGCCGACGCCAGCGGTGAAGGTGATGGCATCGAGGGAACCAAGGAGCACAGCGTAAGCACCGATGTACTTCGCAATTCGGCGAGCATAGATCGTCGAAGCCAGCATGGCCTGCTCTTGGCCCTCAGCGACAGCAAGTTCAACATCGCGCATATCGGTCATGTTGCACAGACCGAGCATGCCCGACTTCTTGTTGAGCACAGTATCGATTTCTGCCGTCGAGAGGCCCTCTTCGTTAGCGAGGAAGAGGAACAGGCCCGGATCAACATCGCCCGAGCGAGTACCCATGACAAGGCCCTCTACCGGAGTCATACCCATTGACGTATCGATGGCCTGGCCACCCTTGATTGCCGAGATCGACGCACCGTTGCCGATATGGCAAACGATCTGATTAATCTCGGTATAGGGCTTGCCCAGGAAATCGGCAACCGCGTGCGAGACGAAGTCATGCGAAGTGCCGTGGAACCCGTAGCGACGGATCGAGTGCTTCTCCGACAGCTCGGTGGGGATGGCATAGGTGTATGCCTCTGCCGGGAGCGTCGAGAAGAATGCCGTATCGAAGATAGCAACGTGGGCAACGTTGGGTAATGCTTCAACTGCAGCTTCGATGCCAGCAATGCCGGCGGGGTTATGGAGCGGGGCCAGCGGAATCAACTCACGTAGGGTCTCGATGACCTCAGCAGTGATCTGAACCGGCTCCTGGAACTTGGTGCCACCATGAACAGTGCGGTGACCAACGGCAATCACGTCAGCCAGCGACGGGCCATACTCGGCGAACTGTTCGAGCACCTTCGCTAGCGCCACCTTGTGATCGGGTAGCGGAAGTTCGAGATTGAACTTTTCCCCATTGGCCTTGTGGTCAAGAGTGCCGAGCTCCAGCCCGACCTTCTGGCAGATACCTGAACCGAGTACCTCTTCGGTATCGGCATCGATGAGCTGGTACTTGAGCGACGAGGAGCCGCAGTTGAGCAACAGAATTGAGCGAGACATGTGGTTCCCTTACTTGGCGTCGTCCTGGGCCTGGATGGCCGTAATTGCAATGGTATTGACAATGTCATCGACAAGAGCGCCGCGTGACAAGTCATTAACCGGCTTATTGAGGCCCTGAAGTACCGGGCCGATGGCGAGTGCGCCTGAGGTGCGCTGGATCGCCTTGTAGGCATTATTACCCGTGTTGAGGTCGGGGAAGATAAAGACAGTTGCCTGCCCCGCGACATCGCTGCCAGGCATCTTCTTCTTGCCAACCGTTGGGTCGATGGCAGCGTCAAACTGGATCGGGCCGTCGAGCTTGAGTTCAGGAGCTAGCTCCTTAGCGATACGGGTTGCTTCAATGACCGCATCGACGTCGGGGCCCTTACCTGAGCCAGCCGTCGAGTAGGACAACATCGCGACACGGGGCTCGATGTCGAAACGGGCTGCGGTCTTGGCGCAGTTGATCGCGATATCGGCCAATTCCTCGGGCGTCGGGTTCGGATTGACGGCACAGTCACCAACGGCGATCACGCGGTCGGGCAGGCACATCATGAACGACGAGGACACGACCTTCACGCCAGGCTTGGTCTTAATGAACTCGAACGAAGGCTTGATCGTGTTGGCAGTGGTGTTGATCGCACCAGAGACCATGCCGTCAGCCATATCGAAGTAGATCATCATGGTGGCGAAGTAGGACAGGTCCTTGAGCGTTTCACGGGCCTGCTCCAAGGTGATGCCCTTCTTGGCGCGAAGTTCGGCATACTTGGCGGCGAACTTCTCCACCAGATCAGGATCATTGGGGGAGACGATCTGCACACCACCAAGCTCAAAACCAAGCTCCTTGGCACGAGCATGAATGGCGTCGGCTTCGCCCAACAGAATGATCTTTGCTGTGCCGCGCTCAGCCACGATGGCTGCTGATTCGAGGATACGATCATCGGAAGACTCGGGCAAGACGATGGTCTTGAGTTCGCGCTTAGCCATCGCTGTGAGCTGATTGACGAAGGCCTGCGGAGTACGGATCGTGGTCACGGTCTTGTTGAAGGCAGCAACCAGGGCTGAGCCGTCGGCCTGGCCATCAGCCACAACAGCCACAACCGGCACGCAATGAGCCGCAAAGATCTTCTCAAAGACCGGCGTGGCCTGGTCAAGACCAGCGCCGTTACCAACGACGATTGCAGGAGCGTTGAGGTTCGCTGCAGCCATGGCATTGAGATCTAGCTCGGAGACGTTTGTGACGTCAGACCAGTCAGAACCCTGAGCGATCACGACATCGACGCCCTGAGCGAAGGCTTCATAACGCGAGATGAGGGCCGACATGGCAGTGTCCTCATCGGCGTGGAAAGCGGAGTAAGTGATGCCGGTATCAGCAGCCGAAGCGTCAGAGACGATCGGACGGAATACGGCGACAGTCTGACCTGCGGCCTTGAAGGCAGCAGTCAGCTCGGAAACGGTGCCCGCGATGTTGATGCGCGGGTCTGCAGAAGAGAGGTATATGCAACGGGTCACATTCTCAATTTATCCCCTTGGCTGCCAGTCGCGCTCACCGGCAGGCAGGTTACTGGGTTAATCTTGCCCGGTGAGCCTGTCTGGACGACGATATTCGACGAACCTGATGGCCCTTGTAGGGGCTGTCGGTCACCTTGTCGCGGCTTTGGCCTTGGCCGGTTCAACGGTATCGACTGTGGTAGTTCTCGTGCGCTACCTCCGAGCACTGCACGCAGGATCATGGCCGTCGTCAATGCGGTTCATCACCGTGCCGCACCAAAAGATCGTATTTCTGATCGTGATTGCTCAGGCCGTGGCCATGATTGCAATGTTTGTGCTGGCAGGGTGGCTCATCGCTGATGTTGCGCAACGTCGATTGCGAGTACGTGCTGTCTGCTTTACCTGTCTGCTCGTTGATGTCGGGGCTGCTGGCTTGACGGCGTTAGTGGCCGCTGCGACAGCCCACGGGAACAGGGGCTACTCGGCAATTGATCTGTCGATCCCACCGTTACTTGCGACTGTCGGGCTCTGTTTTACCCTCGGTGCAGTGCTCGTGAGCACCTCAAGTTTTACCGAAGATGTCACGAGAACTGCTGACGCAGCCACTCCAGATCCTCGGCAACAGTAGGTGTAGGCGTTTCCAGGACGACCGGGCAACCAGCCGAGGTAAAAACCTCAAGCAGCTCGGCTGGGGCGATAGTGCCAGTTGCCAAAGCGGCATGCCGATCGGCTCCAGAGTCGAATGCGTCGCGGGAGTTATTGCCATGAATCAGGTCGATACGCCCAGTGATAGCCGTCACTCGATCGACGATTCCACCTAGCTCATTACCGCCGGTGAAGGCATGGCAGGTGTCGAGGCATAGGCCGATCTGATCGCCCTGATCAGTGGTGGCTAGCGCTTCCCATAGTTGAGCGAGACGATCAAAATACCGCGCCATGGCGTTGGCGCCGCCAGCAGTATTCTCAATCAGGAGTGGGACCCGCAGTTCCAAGCCCGCGACGCATTTGGCCCAGTTCGCGAAGCCGTCTTGAGGATCATCGTCCTTGGTGACATGCCCACCATGCACGATGACACCCTGTGCGCCGATCTCCGCCGCAGCGTCGATGGTTTGCTGAAGTAACTTGCGCGATGGAATCCGAATACGGTTATTCAGCGATGCGACGTTGATGATGTAGGCCGCGTGGATGTAGCAATCAATATCAGCGGCCTCAGCCTCAGCTTTGAGCGTCGCTGGCCCGCCTGGGTGCGTTGTCGCAGGCTTTTTATAGCTTTGCGGGTCACCGAGGAAGAACTGGCAGATATCAGCCCCAAGATCTTGTGCCTGCGTGATGGGGTCATGGGAATCTACGTGGGTGCCGAGCTTGATCATGGCGTCGAGACTACCGACTTAGAGGGAAGAGACCCACAAAATCACGATTTTTGGGTGGGAGAAAGTAACCGCTGCCAGGCTGAGTGCATCAGGCCCGATACGCTCATCTCATGGCTCGACGGATCACCCTTATCGCTGCCCGGGCGCGCAATGGCGTTATCGGCAAAGACGGCACGATGCCCTGGCATATTTCAGCCGACCTCAAACACTTCAAGGCCACGACGATGGGCCATCCGATGATCATGGGCCGAAAGACCTGGGAATCCTGGGGTGCGCGACCGTTGCCCGGGCGCCGACACATCATCGTGAGCCGTAACCTGGACTACCAGGCTCCCGGAGCTGAGGTCGTCAGTTCTTTGTCCCAGGCGCTCGCACTGGTCCCCACAGAAGACGTTTTCATCGTGGGTGGAGCACAGATTTATCGCGAAGCTCTTGCCTATGCCACCGATGCAGTGATCTCGGAGATTCCACTCGAACCTGAGGGTGATACATGGTTCCCTGAACTCGACAATTCCTGGTCAGCCGTGCGGCATGAACAGAATGATGGCTTTGAGACTGTACATTTCGAACATCGCAGCGGGGGCGTTGTGGCGTAACTTAGGAGCGTGACCGCGACGACTCCAACTTTGGGACTCATGCTTGCCGCCACGGCGGCTCGTGTTCCTGACGCGCCCGCCCAGCGTATCCTCATCGAGGATGAGTGGGTCACGACGACGTATGCCGAATTTTCCCAGCGGGTCCAACAGCTTGCCGCAGGGCTTATCCATGCTGGCGTGCAGCGCGGAGACCGGATTTGTCTCTTTGCGCCGAACCGGCCTGAGTGGAGCCAACTCGACTTCGCCATTATTTCTGCGGGGGCTTTGACAGTTCCGATCTTTGCCAACTCGACAGTGGATCAGGCACGCCACATCATCACCGATTCAGGTGCACGTATTGTGCTTTGCGACGGTGCCGCAGAGGTCACGACAGTACAAGAGGCGATTGCAGAGCAAGAACCAGCACCTCGGGTTCTCAGTATCGAGGCAGTGGACGGTATCGACCAGATCACGGTACTCACGGCGGGCATATCTGCTGATCGTGAGGAACTTGATCAGCGCTTAGCCACGGCGACATTAGATGATCGCTGCACCATCATCTACACCTCGGGCACGACGGGCCAGCCTCGTGGCGCGGTCCATAGCCATCGCAGTTTTACCCATCAGGTTGATTGCATCAAGACCATCTATGACGTTGGCCCAGGCGATCAGTCGTTGGCATTCCTACCGCTAGCTCATGCGCTAGAACGGATCTGGAGCTACTACATTTTCGCCATCGGCGCGCTCAACACCTACTGTCCGCAGCCCCGCGACATCGCCTCGTTGCTTGTTCGAGCCAGGCCAGATTGTGTGATCAGCGTCCCCAAGCTCTACGAGCGGATTTATTCGACGGTCTACTCGCGGGTTGAGGGCAATGCCGCGCAACGCAAGATTCTTGACTGGGCGATCCAGACGGGGACGACATGCCAGCAGGAATACCGTGCGGGTCGTCGTCCGTCTGCGGCGCAACGCGCGCAGCTTCGGCTTGCAGACAAACTGGTGTTGTCCAGTATTCGTGCAGCGCTTGGTGGACCGAAGAAGGTGCTGATTTCTGGCGGAGCGCCGCTGCGTCCAGAAATTGAGGAGTTCTTCTCGGCTGCGGGAATGTTGCTGGGACAGGGGTATGGCTTAACAGAAACCGGCCCCATGATTACCTTCTTCTCTCCCTCGACGTATCGCCCAGGCACGGTGGGCTATGCCATCTGGGGTTCGGAGATGACCCTTGGTGAGAACAACGAACTCTTGTGGCGTGGCCCTAACCTCATGGAGGGCTATTGGAATGATCCAGAAGCCACCGCTGCGGTTATTGACGCTGACGGCTGGTTCCATACCGGTGATCTCGGTGAGATTGATGCCGACGGCTATGTGCGGGTCACTGATCGCCTTAAAGACATCATCGTGACCACAGGCGGGAAGAACATCGCTCCCCAGCCGATTGAAGGACTGCTCACGAGTGATCCGCTCTTTGAATATGC
>JBOFIQ010000193.1:0-7913 GCA_051650245.1 Propionibacteriaceae bacterium
CCACATCATCGGGCCGAAAACGCCCTTCGCATTGAGCACCTGTCCAAAGATGTAATAGGCCCCGTAACAAAAGATCTGCACCATCGACAGATAGACCATTAGCAAGAGCACGCGATACCAGGAAGCCATCTCCGGTGCACGCCATGCTGAAGCCATCTGGAGTTGCAACACTTGGGGCGCAAAGACGGTACAGAGCAATGTCGCGATGCCCAGCACTGTGAGGAAGAGCGTCACCATGCGATTGATATAGGCCTCGCCACCATCGTCATCATTTTTCATTGCGCGCACGATCTGCGGCATGAAGACGTTATTGAGCACTGACCCAGCAATCAAGAAGTAGATGATCGTAGGGATCTGTGTCGCCATTGCCACGATTTCGCCAGGGCGACTACCTGCCGCGACGACGATACCCAGCACGATCATGCGGATAACTCCAAGACCACGGGAGGCCAAAGAACCCAGCCCCATGATCACGGTATTGCGCAGCAATCCCTCGGGGCGCGTGGTCGGAGCCGTCGCGGTCACGCGAGAACCTTAAAGTCGGCGTTCATCACCGATCCATCGTAGCGAGCAAACCGGCTCGAACCGCGCAGCAAAGGCCGATAACGCCACAGTTAGATAGGCTTAGTTAGTGCCTACCCTGACGCAAGCCCAGACGAACGCCGTTGCCATGCTGCTACGTATCACTCCAGTCGCGGGAAAAATCGCCCAGGTATTCACCGATGCTGGATACCGGTTGATTCTCGTGGGCGGAAGCGTGCGTGACTGTCTCATGGGACGCCTGGGCAACGATCTTGACTTCACCACCGACGCTCGCCCTGACGAAATTGAGCGCCTTCTGCGCAAAGTAACTCGGGCAACGTGGGATATGGGGCGTGAGTTTGGCACCATCGGCGGCCGCGTTAAGGACGGCACCGATGAGTGGATCGTCGAGATCACGACCTACCGAGCCGACACGTACCATCCCGATTCGCGCAAACCTGACGTCGTTTTTGGTGACACCCTTGAAGGTGATCTGGTCCGTCGCGATTTCACCGTGAATGCGATGGGGATCGACATGGCTGATCAGAGCTTCATCGACCCTTACGGTGGACTTGCCGATCTGGCGCGCGGTGAGATTCGCACCCCGACTACTCCTCAGATCAGCTTCTCCGACGACCCACTACGGATGATGCGTGCTGCGCGGTTTGCCTCCCAACTTGGTTTTATGCCGGTCCCCGAGGTTGTGTCGGCGATGACCGATATGGCCGGGCGTATCGACATCATTTCGGCAGAACGTGTTCGTGACGAGCTCAATAAGTTGCTGCTATCGCCTAACCCACGAGCTGGTCTGGATCTGCTCGTGCAGACCGGTATTGCTGAGATCGTATTACCGGAATTGCCCGCACTGAAGCTCACCGTCGATGAGCACCAACGACACAAGGATGTCTACGAACACAGCCTGACCGTTGTGGAGCAGGCCATCGTCTTGGAGAAGGAGCGCGGCCACGAGCCCGACCTGATTAACCGTCTTGCGGCGCTGCTTCACGACATTGGCAAACCACGCACCCGCAAGTTTGAGGCCACGAAGGTCACCTTTCACCACCATGACCTGGTGGGGGCAAAGATGGCCAAGAAGCGGATGACCGCGCTGCACTATTCCGCTGATGAGATCAAGGCCGTGGCCAAGCTCATCGAGTTGCACCTGCGATTCCACGGGTATTCCGAGGGCGAGTGGACCGACGCTGCGGTGCGTCGCTACGTCCGTGACGCTGGTGAGCAACTGGAGCGGCTCCATATGCTGACCCGTGCTGATTGCACCTCCCGTAATCAGCGCAAGGTTGCGGCATTGCGACGAGCCTACGATCACATTGAAGAACGTATTGCCGCGCTCGCGGAGCTGGAAGAATTAGACGCTATCCGCCCTGATCTCAATGGCGATCAGATCATGACCATCCTCGGCATTGCTCCTGGTCCTGTCGTTGGCAAGGCCTATAACTTCTTGCTTGAGCGACGTCTCGACTCTGGTCCGCTGGGGGCTGAGACTGCCGAAGCAGAACTGCGCACCTGGTGGGCTGAGCAAAATCGCTAATCCCGATTAGGCTTTGGCTATGAAGGTCGTTGTCGCCCCGGACAAGTTCAAGGGTTCACTGACGGGGGTTCAGGTTGCGCGGGCGATTGCTGCTGGCGTGCGCGACGCTGGCGGGCATGCGGTGAACTGCCCGGTTGCCGACGGCGGCGATGGCACTGTTGCTGCCCTAGCCGCTGCAGGATTTTCCCGTATGGAGACTGGCTGGGCGCGCCATGAGGATCACTCCGTGGTCGAGTTAGCGGCGGTGTGCGGGCTAGCTCAGTCTCGACGTCGCGGCCATCGGGCAGCGCTCTCGGCAACGTCGAAACCCTTGGGGCGGCTCATCACTCGCGTGCTGGACACTAGTCCGCGCAGCTTAGCGATTGGGCTGGGCGGCTCAGCCTCAACTGATGCCGGGGTCGGGATGTTGCAAGGGTTAGGCGCGATATTCCTCGATCAGCATGGGCGTCCCGTCGGTACTGGCATGGAGCAACTTAGCCGGATCGTCAGCGTCGATCTTTCAGGGATACCCGATCTCACGACGACTGAACTCATCGTGGCTACCGACGTCGATAATCCTTTGTTAGGGGCGCGAGGTGCTGCAGCGGCCTTTGGCCCGCAGAAGGGTCTTCGCACTAGTGAGTGGCACGAGATTGACCCCATCTTGGCCAATATTGCCGACGTAATTGATGCTGCCACGCAGACTCAATGCCGGGAACAACCTGGCGCAGGGGCTGCAGGTGGGGTTGGCTATGCGCTGCAAGCGCTGGGCGCGCAACGCACTCCTGGTGTCGATTTTGTGCTTGATCTGGTGCACTTTGATGATCAGCTCCAGGGGGCTGATCTCGTCATCACTGGCGAAGGTTCGCTCGACGCTTCAACTCTGCGTGGAAAAACTATCTCAGGCGTGGCACGGCGTGCGGTCGCTCGCGGTATTCCTGTCGTCGCTTTATGCGGTCGCAATAAGCTCCACCACGATCAACTACGCCAACTCGGTATCAGCAAAGTCGCAACACTGGTGGAAGCGGAGCCAGATCTAGCCCAGTCTTATGCCCGGGCTGACACCTTGTTACGCCAGTTGGCGCGCACTATCTGCACAGATAAATCCGGTGTGAACCTGTAGACAGGTTCACACCGGATTTATCTTGTGCGTTACTCCCCCAGCGATGTTCCAACCTCACGGGCGGTCTTGATCCAGGGATGATCTTTCGGGACGTATTTGACCTTGCCGATCGTCTTATCAAAGGGAATCGACGTCACCGTGTCACCATTCATCGCGACCATGCAGCCAAACTTTCCATGTGCCACGAGATCGGCCCCATAGCTACCAAGCCGGGTAGCAAGTAGGCGATCTGTCGCGCAGGGAGTACCACCGCGCTGGATGTAGCCCAAGATAGAAACACGCGATTCCAGACCAGTTGCGGCCTCAAGCTGAGTCGCTAACCGGAAGGTACTGTCGCGGTGGCTGGCTTCAAGTTTTTTCTTCTGCTTCTTTGCTTGAATTATTGAACGAAGTGATCGGGCCTCTTTAACTCGGCGCTCAGCCTCAGCCATATTCTGTGCATCTTTGGCATTACGCGCACCTTCAGCCACGGCCACTACTGAGAAATTATGACCATGCTTACGACGGCGTTCAATGGACTGCGCAATCGAATCAACGCTGAACGGTACTTCCGGCAAAAGGATGACGTCAGCTCCACCAGCGATACCTGCACCGAGGGCTAGCCAGCCTGCCCGATGGCCCATGATCTCGGCAAGGATAATCCGGTGGTGGCTGTGCGCTGTGGAATGGAGCCTGTCGACGGCTTCGGTCGCAATTTCAAGCGCGGTATGGAAGCCGAAACTCATGTCAGTACCGTAGATATCGTTGTCGATGGTCTTCGGTAGCTGAATGACGTTGAGACCCGCCTTAGCTAGGCGATGAGCGTTCTTGGAGGTTCCACCACCGCCAAGGCAGACCAGCGCATCAAGCCGGTTGGCTTCGTAAACCTTCTTGGCCACCGGAATCATGTCGGTGCTCTTGCCATCGATGACCATGCGGTGAATCTTGTCGCGGGAGGTCCCCAATAGCGTGCCGCCTTGGGTCAGGATGTTCGACAACGAGTGGCTATCGATATCGATAGTGCGGTTTTCAGCCAAACCCCGGAACCCGTCACGGAAGCCAACCAGCTCCATGCCATGTTCGTGAATTGCGGCTTTACCAAAACCACGGATGGCTGCATTGAGGCCGGGGGCGTCGCCACCGGCAGTCAGGATTCCGACGCGCATGGAGCCAGCCTACTGGGTTACCCGCCCGTAGGCGCGCGACAAATGCACTCCTTGGGACAGCTCAGGTACCGAGAAAATCCAGCAGCGTGGATACATCACGCTTAGACAAGTCAGGCTGCTACCAGTCGGCGGGCACGCCAATTCCGGTATCCGGTCCAGACACCGATGAGCGAGCTTAGGCAGCCGCAAGCACCAGAAAGCACGGTGATGTACATGCTCCACACAAAGATCGTCCGTGCCCCGACGAGCGGGAAACCCCACATCTCTAAGATGGACGGCCAGACATGCGGGTTCGACGGGTAAAACTCATACACCGACAATCCGTAAAAAATGCCACCGATAACAAAGAGCACCAGGAAGGCCCATGCCAGCAGACCTTGACGGCGCTGCGGTTGAAGCCACTGCGCGACGATAGCCAGAAGCAACCACACCACAGCTAAGCCCACGACGATGGTCTGGAAGATGCCAACCGTCTGGAAGGCAACCAGCACGCTATGCAGTGCGATGAATGGTCCTCCGATCACCCAGGCGCAGGTGAGGAGCAACGTGAGGCTGAGGATAACGAGTGCAGTTCGGCGCATGTACTAACCGTAAAGCAGTTGCTCCGTAAACTCATACCCGCCGAGGTTGTGTCGCAGCGCAGCACAGAATGTCACTACATGATCTACCCCATTGCACCTTTAAAACTACATCTCACCCATTCAGAGTATTTCAGCGGATCACGCCGATAGTTAATAGGAAGCACCTGTGCCCCCGGAACCACAATGGAACCGGGGGCACAGGAACAAGAGAACGGTTTACTTCTCCGTTAGCGAATGCAAGAAGATACCCGAACGCATCTTCGGCTCGAACCACGTCGACTTCGGCGGCATGATGTTGCCGGAGTCAGCGATATCGAACAGATCCTGCATGCTTGTCGGGTTCATCGCGAACGCGACCTTCATATCGGTGGCACAGCGACGCTCCAACTCGGCAAGGCCACGGATGCCACCAACAAAGTCGATACGCTCATCGACGCGCGGATCGCCAATGCCCAGAATCGGCTCAAGGAGATTCTTCTGAAGAAGATCAACATCAAGACGCTTGATGGGATCAGACTCATCGACCTTGGCCGCATCGAAGACCAGCTTGTACCAGGTGCCGTCGAGGAACATGCCAAACATATGACGATCCTCGGGACGGTACTGGCCCTCCCCAGCGAACTTCGAGATCGTGAAGCCAGCAGCCTCGACCTTGGACATGAACTCATCAGCCGACAGCCCATTGAGATCCTTGACCACGCGGTTGTAGTCGTAGATCTTGAGCTGTGAAGCCGGGAACAACACGGAGAGGAAGTTGTTGTACTCATCGCCGTTATCGCCCTCAACGCCTGCACGCTCACGACGACGCAAACCAACCTTCGCTGCCGAAGCCGAACGGTGGTGACCATCAGCAATGTAGGTTGCCGGCAACTGTGCAAAAGCAGCCGTCAGCTTCTCTACCGTCGCCTCATCGTCGATAACCCAGACAACGTGCTGGATACCATCATCAGCGGTGAAGTCGTAGACCGGAGCCTTCTTCTTCCACGCATCAACAATCGCATTGACCTCAGCGACATCAGGGTAGGTGAGGTAGATCGGGCCGGTGTGGAAATCGGTCGTATCGACGTGGCGAATACGATCCTCTTCCTTAGCCGCGCGGGTCAGCTCGTGCTTCTTGATGACGTTATTGACGTAATCATCAACACTCGACGACGCCACGAGACCATCTTGCTCACGGCCATCCATGACGAGCTTGTAGATGTAGTAGCACGGCTTGCCGTCATGGATGTAGGTGCCCTCAGCGATCATCTTCTGAATGTTCGCGGCAGCCTTTTCGTAGACCTCGCTGCTGTAGTGATCTACCGATTCAGGCAGATCAATCTCTGCCTTATCGACGTGAAGGAACGAGTACGGGTTGCCCTTGACCATGTCGCGGGCTTCCTCGGAGTTCATGACGTCGTACGGCAAAGCTGCGACCTGCTCAGCAAGCGCGGGTGTGGGCCGGTAGGCGCGGAACGGCTTAATGGTGACCATGGATGGGTTCCTTACTTTGCGAAGAACTCGGAAATAATGGAGACGATCTCTTCGCCGATACGCTCCTGGGCTTCCTTGGTGGCGGCACCGATATGCGGGGTCTTGGAGATGCCGTTGTGCTTGAGCACGCGCTCATTCGTCGTCGGTTCCTCAGCAAAGACGTCGAGACCAGCAGCCGTGACCTTGCCCGAATCGAGCGCGTCGCATAGGTCATTCTCGTCGATGAGACCACCACGAGCAGCATTGACCAAGAAGACGCCATCCTTCATCGTGGCAATCTCAGCAGCGCCGATGAGGCACGGCTTGTCAGCCGGCTTCGGGATGTGCAGCGAGATGAAGTCGGCATTCTTGAGCACGTCCTCCATCGACATGAAGGTGTACTTCGGGAGATCATCCATCGCACCGAGAATGTCGGTGTAAATGATCTTCATCCCGATAGCGTGAGCGCGCATGGCGATCTCGCGGGCAATGCGACCCATGCCGACCAGACCCAAGGTCTTGCCACCAAGCTCGATGCCTTCGTACTTCTTCTTGTTCCACTCGCCATTGGTCATGGTGACCGCAGCGGCCTGACCAAAACGGGCCATCATGAGCATGTGCATGAGCGTGAGTTCAGCAACCGATGCGCTCGATGCCTTCGGAGTGTTACGGACGGCGATACCATTTTCTTCGGCATACTTCACGTCGATGTTATCGACGCCCACGCCGCCCCGGATCACGAGCTTGAGCTGGCCCGCTTCCTTAGCAGCGTCAATGATTGGCTGGCGAACCTTGGTAGCAGAACGGACGCACAGTACGTCGATTTCCTTAACCTTCTCCGCGAGCGCCTCGGGCTCATAGAACTTCTGCTCGACCTCAAAACCGAGCTCTTCAAGCTTCGATACCGCCGCGGCTTCCATGCCGTCAGCAGCCAGAATGCGAACCATGTGAATCTCCTTATACGACGTTGGATAGGGATCGCTGCCGCTGCCGCGAACGCATCCGTAACGGACAGCGACGCGGCACCGGCAGCGAGTAGTACTACTTGGCGTGCTTAGCTTCAAATTCCTTCATGAACTTGACCAGGTACTCAGCGCCCTCAATCGGCATAGCGTTGTACATCGACGCGCGCATGCCGCCAACCGAGCGGTGGCCCTTGAGGTTCGACATACCGGCAGCTGCCGATTCCTTGGCGAACAACGCGTCGAGTTCCTCGTCGCCCGTGGTGAAGGTGACGTTCATGATCGAACGCGACTGGTCATCGGCGACCTGCTTGAACAGCTTCGACTCCTTGAGGTAGTCGTAGATCAAACCCGAGCGCTTGAGTGCATTGGCGCGCATACCCTCGACGCCGCCGTTCTCCTTGACCCAGTCAAGGACCAGACCCAAGACGTAGATCGGCCACGTCGGCGGGGTATTGAGCATGGACTCCTTGGAGTGAATCAACTGATAGTCCATCATCTGCGGACGCTTGGCATCCTCGGTGAACGGCAGGTCGTTACGCAAGACCGCAACAGTCAGGCCGGCCGGAGCCATATTCTTCTGCGCACCGCAGTACATAC
>JBOFIQ010000194.1:0-1463 GCA_051650245.1 Propionibacteriaceae bacterium
AAGTCACGGACCTCACTCGTGTCTTTGGCAAAGGTAAAGACCGTGTGGTTGGTCTAGATTCGGTGAGCCTGACTGTCGCTCCTGGCGAGCGAGTTGGCGTGGTTGGTGAATCCGGTTCGGGTAAATCGACGTTGATTAAGCTCATGGCAGGTTTGGCAACACCCACCTCGGGCGATATCCGGTTCCAAGGAACGAGCATCGTCGGGCTAAGCGATCGCCAGCTCGGGTTCTTGCGCAGCAATGTGCAATTGGTATTTCAAGACCCGCGTAGCTCACTCGATCCGCGCATGAAAGTCGGCGACATCATTGCAGAGCCGCTACGTTCTCCGCTGCTACGTAAAGACCCTGATGTGCCTCGCGACATTGCCCATCGGCTAGCCGAAGTTATCGACCAAGTTGGGCTACCGCGCGATGCCCAAGATCGCTATCCACATGAGTTCTCGGGCGGGCAGCGGCAACGTATTGCCATTGCACGCGCGTTAGCACCACGGCCGCAAGTACTGATCGCCGATGAGCCGGTTTCGGCCTTGGACGTCTCTGTTCGAGCGCAAGTATTGAATCTGATCAACGATCTCGTCGCCGAGATGGCGCTCACCTTGATCTTCATCTCGCATGATCTCAATGTTGTGCGTCACGTCTGTGAAAATATCGTGGTGATGCGGCAAGGTCGTATCGTCGAACGTGGTAGCGCCACAACGATCTATACCAATCCACAAGAGGCCTACACCAAACAATTGCTGGCCTCGGTTCCGGTACTTCGGTAGAGACCTTTAGGCCTCGCCGTTGAGCTGGCGTAGTACTTGGTCATGGAGTAGACCGTTGGTTGCGACAGCCCCATCGCCATAGGGTCCTTCAATACCGTCAAGGTCAGTGAAGGAACCTCCTGCTTCAGTCACGATGATTGAGCAGGCTGCCATGTCATGAAGTGCAAGTTCTGGCTCACAGGCGATATCGAGTGCACCTTCTGCCACAAGCATGTAGCTCCAGAAATCGCCGAAAGCACGAGTACGTCCAGCTTCGCGCATGAGATCGACAAATTCTTGGCCACGACCAGCATCTACCCATTGCTGGACCGAGCTAAATGACAGCATGGCATCGCTGAGGTGAGCGCTATTAGATACCTGCATCTCAACACCCTGGCGGAAGTTCTTTCCCGTGAAAGCACCGTTCTCCCGAGACGCCCACCAGCGTCGTCCAAGTGCAGGGGCTGACACGACCCCAAGAACGATCTCACCAGCTTCTTCAAGCGCAATGAGAGTGGCCCAGACGGGAATGCCACGCAAGTAGTTCGCAGTGCCGTCGATGGGATCGATAATCCAGCGACGAGAGCCGCCAACCTTATCGGGTTCTTCTTCGCCATGAATGGAATCACGGGGGCGAGCTTTGGCTAAGGTAGCTCGAACGGCTGCTTCCACTTCACGGTCGGCTGAGGTAACTGGAGTGCCATCGCTTTTCTGCTCGAT
>JBOFIQ010000195.1:0-6766 GCA_051650245.1 Propionibacteriaceae bacterium
TACACGGTTGTTCTTGGTGGGGCAAAGGTCGCGGACAAGCTTGCTGTTATTGAGAATCTACTGAAGGCCGCAGACACGCTGGTGATCGGCGGCGGAATGAGTTTCACCTTCCTCAAGGCCTTGGGCTATGAGGTGGGTGCCTCCATTCTGGATGAGGCCAATATCGAGACCTGCAAGCACTACCTAGAGCAGGCTAAGAAACTGGGCAAGGCAATTCTGTTGCAGGTTGATACTCGTGTTGTGAGCGGTGTGGATTTTGCGACTCGCACTCTTGACGGTGAGGTCGAGATCGTTGCCGCCGATGCGATGCCTGCGGGCAAGCTTGGCCTCGACATCGGCCCAGAATCTGAGAAGCTCTTTGCCGCAGCGGTAGCCCAGAGCAAGACGGTGTTCTGGAATGGCCCGATGGGTGTATTCGAGATCCCGGAACTTGCTGGTGGTACGAGGGCAGTGGCACAGGCGCTGACCGAAGTAACTGGCCTGGCTGTTGTGGGCGGTGGCGATTCGGCAGCGGCTTTCCGTGAGCTTGGTTTTGCTGATGGCTTTACTGGTCATATCTCGACCGGTGGTGGCGCATCGCTGGAATACCTTGAGGGCAAGGAACTTCCAGGCCTGACCGTGTTGGAGGAGAGCAAATAATGAGCACACGCAAGCCTTTGATGGCAGGCAACTGGAAGATGAACTGCAACCACGTCGAGGCTGTTGGCTTGGTGCAGAAGTTGGCGTTCACGCTGGCTGACAAGAAGTGGGACCCGAGTAAGTCGGAATGTGTGGTTCTGCCACCATTTACCGATCTGCGTACGGTTCAGACGCTCATCGACGGCGATAAGCTCGCCATCGGTCTGGGCGCCCAAGATGTCTCGGTACATGACGCTGGCGCTTACACCGGTGAGGTCTCGGCAGCGATGCTGGCCAAGCTGGGCTGCACCTATGTCGTCGTTGGTCACTCGGAACGTCGCGACTACCATCAGGAAGCCGACGAACTGGTCAACCAGAAGGCGCTCAAGGTTTTTGAGCAGGGGATGACCCCGATCGTATGTGTTGGTGAGGGCCTGGACATCCGCCGTGCCAATGAGCACGTTCAGTTCACCACGAATGAGGTGCGTAATGCCGTGCTGGGCTTCTCCAAGGAGCAGCTGGCCGCCACCGTTATTGCCTACGAGCCAGTGTGGGCTATCGGTACTGGTGAGGTAGCTTCGGCTGAAGACGCACAAGAGGTCTGTGCTGCTATCCGCCAGACCATCGCACAGCTTGCTGACTCAGCAATAGCCGAGAAGACCCGTATTCTCTATGGCGGTTCTGTGAAGGCTAATAACGTTGCCACGCTGATGACGAAGCCAGATGTTGATGGCGCACTCGTCGGTGGCGCGAGCCTCAATGCTGAGGAGTTTTCAGCGATCGTTCGCTTCTATGACCTCCCGGTGGTTGAGGGCTAAGCAACACTTCAGCTAGATTTGCGTCCCCTGCACGACATACGGTGCAGGGGACGCGCTGTCTCCGATAGGGAAATTGGGTCAGGTGGGTTAAACTAAGCGGGTGATTCTGGAGATGTCTATGAGCTGGCCGATTATGGCGCTGTCAATCCTTTTGATCCTGACGAGCGCCATTTTGTCGCTGTTCATTTTGCTGCATAAGAGCCGCGGTGGCGGTATGTCGGATCTCTTCGGTGGTGGTATGTCGACGTCGATGGGCGGCACCTCAATGGTGGAGCGTAACCTCGACCGGATCACGATTGTGGTGGGCATCATCTGGCTAGCCTGCATCATCGCGCTCCTTGTGCTCTACCGCCTTCAGGGCGCTGCATAGACTTTTCACCCTCCGTACTGCTTTTTCCCCAAGGAGTTTCTTTTCGTGTCTGGTGGTAATGCCATTCGCGGTAGCCGCGTCGGTGCTGGCCCAATGGGCGAGGCTGAGCGAGGCGACACCGCGCCCCGTCTCCATGTGTCGTATTTCTGTGCCAATGGGCACGAGACGCGCCCAGCTTTTGCTGCCGATGCGCAGCTTCCTGAAACCTGGGATTGCCCACGGTGCGGTTTGCCCGGCAACCTTGATTCAGATAATCCACCAGCACCGCCCAAAGCGCAGCCTTACAAGACGCACCTGGCCTATGTGAAGGAGCGCCGAACCGAAAAGGAAGCAGCAGAGATCCTCACGGAAGCAGTGAAGGTACTTCGGAAACGCCGCAAGGCAGGCGAGGTCATCTACTAAAGCTTCACCCACGACATAAAATGTGCCCTCACTCCAGAACTGGAGTGAGGGCACATTTGCGGTCTAGCGGTTACCACCCACAGTGGTAGTACGGCAGTTCTCGTGCCGCATCAGCATCGACGAACCAATGCGTTGCGTGCGTGCCGCTGACGAGGCTAGCTGCTAGCGCTGGATCATGGTTCAGCGCCTTAGCCGTCGCTGTGGCTTTCTCCGGGCCTGAGGCTAGCACCCATACCTCATGGGCGCGGTTAATCGCCTCAGTGGTCAGCGTGAGTCGCTCCCATGGCTCGTTATCCCAGTCTTGGACGCCAACGACCAAAGCCCCTGACTGATTTACCGAGGGATCGCTAGCACGCAGTGAGGCGATATCGCCACGAGAACTGACGCTGAGCAAACAGATATCGAACGCAGTATCGCCAAGTTCAGCCGCGTATTCGAGTGCGGCGTCATCGACGTCGGTGTTATCGGTATGCGATGGCATCAGGTGCGTGTGTGCGGTTGCAAGCGGGAAAGCGCCGCCGAGCAAAGCCAAGGCCTGCCCGGCATAGCGTGCTGGATCTTCGGTTGGTAGGTAGCGATCATCGGACCACCACAGCTCTAGACGCGAGGGATCAACATTGCGTGTGGGGAACTGCTCAGCAAATGCGGTGTAGAACGCATTTGCAGTTCGTCCACCGCACAGACATAGCTGGACCAAGTCCTGCTCTGCCTGCAGCTGCTCTAGTGCCGTCAGCAGCTGCGACGCAACCTGCGCCGTCAGCGTACTGAGGTCACGAAAGCGATGCAGGCGAGCGTCCATCAACGCACCTTCGCCAAGGAACGCTGCGCGGCTGCTACGACGGCCTCTGGGGTGAAGCCAAACTTCTCAAAGAGCAATGCGCCATCGGCTGAAGCGCCGAAATGTTCCAGCGCGACCGCTTCGCCAGCGTCGCCAAGGTACTTGTGCCAGCACATCGCGATACCGGCTTCGACGGTAACGCGAGCACGAATTGACGGGGGCAGGACCGCATCGCGGTAGGCCTGATCCTGCGCCTCGAACCACTCGACGCAGGGCATGGAGACGACACGGGCCTGGATACCGTGGTGATCAAGCTCCTGCTGTGCTGCCAGCGCCAAGGACACCTCAGAGCCAGTAGCGATCAGGATGACGTCAGGGGTGCCAGCGCAGTCACGCAGGACATAGCCACCCTTGGCAGCTTCGCTGGCTGGAGCGAAGCCTGCTTCACCGCGCGGCACGGTGGGGAGATTCTGCCGTGACAAGACCAGCGCCAAGGGGTGATCGGTGACGGCAAGCGCCTTTTTCCATACCTCGACAGTTTCGTTGGCGTCCATCGGACGAACCACATCGAGACCGGGGATAGCGCGAGCCGCAGCAAGGTGCTCAACTGGCTGGTGGGTCGGGCCGTCTTCGCCAACGCCAATGGAGTCATGGGTCCAGACGTAGATCGCTGGCTGGTGCATCAAGGATGCCAACCGGACTGCCGGGCGCATGTAATCGGAGAAGACGAAGAAGGTACCGCCATAGACCCGGGTATCGCCGTGGAGCAAGATCCCGTTCATGATGGCGCCCATGGCATGCTCGCGGATGCCGAAGTGAAGCACTCGACCGTATGGCGTTCCGCTGAAGGACGCAGAAGAATGTCCTTCGGCGAGGAAGCTCGGCTCGCCCTTAGGCGTGGTGTTGTTGGAACCAGCCAAGTCAGCCGAACCGCCCCATAGTTCAGGGAGTTTCGGCGCTGCAGCGGTGAGGAAATCACCAGAAGCTGCGCGTGTCGCCACGCCCTTCTCGCTGGCGGCAAAGACCGGAAGTTCAGCGTCCCAGCCTTCGGGCAGTTCGTGGCGCGACATACGCTCCAAGAGAGCGGCACGCTCAGGATTAGCGGCCTGCCACGCGGTAAACGACTGCTGCCACTGGGCCCGGGCCTGCTGCCCACGCTCTTGTAGCTTGCGGGTATGGGCTAGCACGTCATCAGCAATAGCGAACTGTTCGTCAGGGTTAAGCCCGACAAGTTCCTTGGTAGCGCGGATTTCGGCTTCGCCCAGTGCCGAGCCATGGGACTTGCCGGTATTGCGCAAGGTGGGGCAGGGGTAACCGATGATCGTGTGCAACAAGATGAACGACGGCTTATCGGTCACGGCCTTGGCGGCGGCAAGAGCCTGCTCTAGGGCATCGAGATTCTCGTGGTAGACCGCATCGGCGCGCCAATCGACGACCTGAACATGCCACCCGTAGGACTCGAAACGAGCAGCGGTGTCTTCGGTGTAAGCGATGACAGTGTCATCTTCGATAGAGATCTGGTTCTTGTCGTAGAGCACCGTCAAGTTGCCCAACTGCTGGGTGCCAGCAAGCGACGCTGCTTCAGCGGAGACGCCCTCTTCGAGATCGCCCTCAGAGCAGATGCAGTAAATATCGTGATCGAAGGGGGAGGTTCCGGCTGGGGCCTCGGGGTCGAACAGGCCACGCTCGCGACGCTGAGCCATCGCCATACCGACGGCCATGGCAACGCCTTGGCCTAGGGGGCCCGTCGTTGAT
Source organism: Propionibacteriaceae bacterium (assembly GCA_051650245.1). Lineage (GTDB taxonomy): Bacteria > Actinomycetota > Actinomycetes > Propionibacteriales > Propionibacteriaceae > JBOFIQ01. The sequence goes on from JBOFIQ010000195.1 coordinate 4,742, forward strand.
TCCACGCCTGCGGTGTGACCGTATTCCGGGTGTCCAGGAGTAAGTGAATCCCAGGTGCGTAGCGACTTGAGATCGTCAAGTTCTAGGCCAAAACCGCCGAGAAAGAGCTGGAGGTAAAGAGTGAGCGATGAATGACCACACGACAAGACGAAACGGTCGCGGCCAATCCAGGTGGGATCAGTCGGGTCGTGGCGCATCGTCTTCTGGAAGAGCTGATAGGCGACAGGGGTAAGGCTGATAGCCGTACCGGGGTGGCCGTTGCCAACTTTCTGCACGGCATCGGCAGCGAGCAGACGGGCCGAATTGACGGCTTTCCAATCCAACTCGTTCCAGTCGGCGGGCAGCGTGTAGGCAAGATCAGTCATGGCTCTCCTCGAGTGGTGTCTAGGTCAAGCCTAGCGAGCGAAGCTGTGTAGGGGTAGTTGTCCCGGAACGTGACCCGGCCTGGCTATTTTACGATGGAATAGCCAGGCCGGGGACAACGGGCAAAATTATTTCACTGCACCAGCAGTAAGGCCGCCGACAATGTACTTCTGCAGGAACTGGAAGATGATCATGATCGGCAGCGCAGCAGTGAATGCACCGGCAGCAAACATCGGCCAGTTTTCATTGCGGGTTCCGCCCAACATGCCATAAAGCCCAACTGCCAACGTCTGTGATTCAGGTGATTGCAGCAGCATCGAGGCCAAGATGTAGTCGCTATAGACGCCAATGAAGGACAGCAACCCTACAACGGCAAGAATCGGGGCAACCAGCCGCAAAATAATGGTGAAGAAGATCCGGGCATGGCCAGCGCCATCAACGCGTGCTGCCTCATCAAGTGAGGCGGGGACGGTGTTGAAGAAGCCGTACATCAGCCAGGTATTTCCGCCCAAGGCTCCGCCGAGGTAGACCATGATGAGGGAAAGCGAGGAGTTCAAGCCAAGCGTGGGGAAGATCTCACCGATGCCGGTGATGAGCAAGAAGATCGCAACGAAAGCGAGCATCTGCGGGAACATCTGGATGAGCAAGAGTCCCATCAAGCCACCACGACGTCCCTTGAATCGCATCCGCGAGAAGGCATAGGCCGAAAGTGCCGCAAGAAATACCGTGCCGATAGCAGTCACCGACGCGATGACGAGCGAATTCTTGAACCAGGTCCAGAACGGGTACTTATGCGCTAGCTGAGTCCAGTTCTCAACGCTAAAGGCGGTAAAGAGCTTATTGGAACCAGTCAACGTCCCGGCAGGATTTAGTGCAGAACTGAGGAGGTACAAGATGGGGAAGATCGCGATCACGAGCGCAATGATGGCCACGAGATGACGCCAGCCAACGTGAGCTAGCCACTTGCCGAAGGGCATCTTGGGCTGGGCCGGTAGGGAGTTCTTATGGGATGTGCTCATTAGTTGATGTCCTCCAACGCCTTGGTCTGCTTGAAGCCGAGCCAGGCCACGATCCCGACAACGATGAAGATCAAGATCGAGAAAGCGCTTGCCAAGCCATACTGCGGGCTTGCGTTATTCGCGATCTTATAGACCATAGAAATCAAAATGTCGGACTGGCCAATGTTGTTATAGGGAGAGAAGCGAGGCCCACCACCAGTGAGCATCCAGATCAGCGCGAAGTTATTGAAGTTGAACGCAAAGGAACTAATCAATAGCGGTGCGATGGGAACCATGAGTAAGGGCAACTTGACGTTGGTAAAGATCTTCCATGATGAGGCCCCATCAATACGGGCTGCTTCGATAGCTTCGTCGGGAATCGATTGGAGCGCGCCTGTCGTCACGATGAACATGTAGGGGTAGCCCAGCCAGGTATTGACGATGAGCAGGGATACCTTGGCCCAGAAGCCGTTACCTAGCCAATCGATACTGGTGGAGTGCAATAACACCTGGTTGATGAAGCCGAACTGAGTGTTCATCAAGCCTGCACATACGAGGGCAGAAACAAATGCCGGAATGGTGTACGGGAAGATCAGCAACGATCGGTACAAGCGCTGACCCTTGACGCGGGGATCATTCAGCACGATGGCGAAGAAGAGGCCAA
>JBOFIQ010000196.1:0-2963 GCA_051650245.1 Propionibacteriaceae bacterium
GCCGCAGCCCGATTGAGATCAGCAAGGACCACCCCAGGTTCGACAACAGCAGTGCGGGAGCCTGGGTCAATACTGAGGATGCGGTTGAGAGAGCGAAGATCGACGATGAGCCCAGGGCCAACGGCATTGCCACAGCAACTCGTACCAGCCCCGCGTGCGGTGATGGGGGTACGAGCCGCCCCGGCAGCAGCGACGATACGTTGAACCTCCGCAACCGATTGTGGTCGGGCAATAGCGAGTGGTTCAACGCGGTAGAGCGATGCGTCGGAGGTGTAAAGCGCACGGTCCAAGGTCGAAGTGGCGATACGCTCCCGCACGCCTTCCCGGCGACAGGCTTCCAGCAAAGTATCGAGGGTGCTCATCGCCTCACCTGGCATCTGGCGGGAAATGCTAGCCAGCGGCAAGCACAGCTTGGAGCGCTCGTCCCATCGCTGTGAAATCTTCAGGATCAACGACGTCAACCAGCGCTTGGCGCACCGATTCGACGTGGATCGGTGCGGCATTCACCAACACATCCCAGCCTTTATCGGTCAGATGAGCAGTAATGCCACGACGATCACATGCTGCTTGGCGGCGCTCAACGAGACCAGCATTCTCCATCCGCGAAATGGTATGCGTGAGACGGGAGCGCGATTGGTGGACCAAGTCAGCAAGCTCAGACATCCGCTGCTGGCGCCCTGGCGTTTCCGACAGTTGCACCAATACTTCGTACTCAGAAAGGTCAAGCCCCAGTGGGCGTAGCGCCGCGTTGAGCTTGGTATTGAGCAACGAACTTGCCATCAGGTAAGCACGCCAGATGAACTGCTGCTCCTCGTCGAGCCAGCGAGGTTCCTCATTCGTAGTCACGCGTGAAGTATAGACAGACCACTGGTATGGGTCAGAAAGTAACCGATGGAAGTGTTGAGTAGCTCACCAATGATCAGGAAATACCCATCCTTACTGGACATCCACGGCGAGGCCTAGACTGGCTTACGACAAGCACAGCAGGAGGTCAATGGTGACAGTGGCAATTGAGGTGGCATTGCGCTGGGGCGACCTAGACGCCCAAGGCCATATCAACAATGTGACCTACCTGGAGCTACTCCAGGAAGCCCGCGTTCAGTTCCTCCATCGTGGTGGATTGTCGTTGCTTGACGATGGCGTTGTCGTGACCTCACACCAGGTGGAATATCTCGCGCCCGTGACCGACATCGCAATTCCAGTCTGTATCGCGATCCAGGTCGAGGACATCGGCGGCGCTCGTTTTGTGCTGGGATATACCGTCACGCACCAAGGCCAGACTGTGCTGCGTGCGCGTACAGCGTGTGCGCCTTTTGATTTCGCCGGTGCATGTGTGCGGCGATTAGGGGCTGATGAACGTCAGTTCTTGGAGACGCATACTGCAGAACCGCTGAATTTCCGGGAGGTCACCCCGCTCGATCTTCACGGGCAGGGTTATGTGACGCCGCTGACTGTGCGCTGGTCCGATCAAGATTCTTATCGGCACATCAATAATGTGGAGTACTACGGTTACCTTCAGGAAGCCCGGATCAAGTTCACGACGATGGTTGCCCCGAGCGCTGCTCGCTCAGGGGCTGGCGAGGCCAGCTACCTGTGGCTCGTGGCGCGTCAAGATGTGGACTACCTCAGCCAGATGTTCTACCGGCGAGAGCCATACTATGTGCGCTCGGCTGTGGCTAAGCTCGGGCAGACTTCGGTGACGATCGTGAGTGAGATCATCGACGCAGATACTCCACAGGCACGAGTTCTTGCCCGCTCAACAGCAGTGCTGGTGTGCTGCAATGCTCATGGCCCCTGTGCGCTTCCCGAGAGCTTGTGTGTGGGCCTGTCGCCCTATCTTGTGGGATAGCTCAGCGGCGGTAGGTAATGTGCCCGGCTGCGATGGTGAGCACAACAGGGTCAGGCAGATCGATACCGGCAAAGGGACAGTTTCGCGATTTCGAAAGCGAGTGATCTGGATCGACGGCTGCCCGGGCTTGCGGATCGATCAGAACCACATCGGCACGAGCACCTGGAGCTAGCGGATCACCGACTTCAAGTCCACCAATAGCGCGTGGAGTATTCGACATGATGCGCGCCACGTCAGCCCAGTCCAACATGCCAGGATTGACGAAAACATCCATGACGACGCCAAGCGCCTGCTCAATGTTGATCATGCCGAAGGCGGCTGAACTGAGCGGACGACATTTATCGGCCGCTGGATGCGGCGCATGATCGGTACCGATGACATCAATTGTGCCGTCGAGAACTCCCTCACGAACTGCTGCGACATGCTCATCAGTACGTAGTGGGGGATTGACCTTGAACACCGGATCAAGGCTACGTAACCGCTCCGTTGTGAGGTAGAGATGATGGGGCGTGGCTTCAGCGGTGACACGGATACCCTGACGCTTGGCCCACCGGACGATCTCCACCGACTCCGCCGTCGAAAGATGGCAGACATGGAGGCGGGCTCCGGTGAGTTTGGCTAGTTGAACGTCGCGGGCGATGATGATTGACTCTGCTTCTGTGGGCCAGCCCACCAGGCCAAGGTCGCGAGAGATCTGAGACTCATGGACGACGGCCTCAGCCGGGGCGAGGTTATGGTCTTGGGAATGTTGCGCAACGAACCCATCGAAATGCGCAACCTGCTCTAGCGCTTCACGCATGAGTTGTGCATTCATGACGCACCTGCCATCGTCGGAGAACATACGAGTGCCATGGGCGCGATACATTCCCGCAATATCGGCAAGCTGTTCACCAGCAAGCCCTTGGGTCAATGACCCCACCGGAATAACGCGAGCACGCGCATCACGGGCCGCAATATCGACGATTGTGCCTACGCGCTCGGGGGTATCAGTCACGGGGGACAGATTCGCCATACAAAAGACTGTGGTGTAGCCGCCCTTAGCCGCCGCTGCCGTGCCGGTGGCGATCGTTTCAGCCTCTTCTTTGCCTGGCTCACGTAGATGCGTGTGCAGATC
>JBOFIQ010000197.1:0-3456 GCA_051650245.1 Propionibacteriaceae bacterium
GCTTGCGCTCCAAGCTCAGCTAGCGCATAAAGATATTCCCGTTGCGCTCAAGGCGGTGGAACGAGTCACGGGTTCGACGCCGCGAACAACCATCCTCAAAGGCCGATCTAACTACGCCTGCTTACTCAAAGTTCGTCAAGGCATGGTCAGCGAGCAGGACTCCTTGCTCGATGCTGGTGAGTTGAGCGAAACGCTTAAAGCCAGCGGTGCGGGGGCTGAATCGGTCCTTGGTGCAGAGGTGCTCGAGTTACGTGAGTGGGCCGAACTGGAACTGCGCTCAGGAAAAGTTGCAGACCGTGATGATGCTCCAGCGCATGCTGCTCGTGCCTGGCAGCAGGTATCTGTCCCCGCCCGCGAATGTCTGGGGGCGCAGAAATGTCAGTTTGGCGAACAATGTTTTGTCGAGAAGTCACGTCAGCTTGCGCGTGAGTCAGACCTAGTCGTCACCAACCATGCGTTACTTGCTATCGACGCTATGCATGGCGGTACCGCCTTGCCAGAGCACGACATCGTCATCATTGATGAGGCTCATGAACTCACGAGCAGGGTTACCGGGGCGGCTTCCCAAGAATTAGTACCAAGTCAGTTGGAGCGTACTGCTCGTCGAGCCTTGGATTTCCTCAATGATGAGCATGGCATGGACCTGCTGGAATTGGTGGAGGACTTCAACGATGTATTGGCCGCTGCACCGCTAGCGCGCATTGACGACGGCGATAGCTCACTGATCATGTTCTTCCACCGGCTACGCGACGTGACCCGAGGCATCGTAAGTTCCTTGGGCGGTGAGGAAGCCAGCCCTGAGCAACGCATGGTTCAGGCTGCGGTGAGCGAGATTTTCGACGTCGCAGAGCGGATCGCTGCGCTGAGCGACCATGACGTGATCTGGGTCAGTGAAAATGACCGGATGGGACGCTGGGTCGTCGTGGCTCCGCTTGATGTGGCGGGCCTGTTGCGTGAAGCCATCTTGAAAACGAAGACGGTCACGCTGACCTCAGCTACGCTCAAACTCGGTGGTGATTTCCTACCGGCAGCACGAGCGGTTGGGCTGCACAAAAATGATGAGTTGGCCTGGACCAGTCTTGATGTGGGGACACCCTTTGCCTATCAGCAGCAAGGAATCTGCTACATCGCCACAGACTTGCCCAACCCGTCACGGGATGGGATCGGCCCAGAGCAATTGGCCGTTATCGCGGAATTGATCTGGGCCGCAGGTGGACGTACCTTGGGTCTTTTCTCCGCGCAGCGCTCGGCAGAGCTGGCCGCAGATTATCTACGTCGGGAACTACCCAATATCCCGGTACTTTGCCAAGGTGATGCCCATTTACCTGAGTTGATGCGGCAGTTCACCAACGACCCAACAACCTGTCTATTTGGCACAGTCTCACTGTGGCAAGGTATCGATGTTCCAGGTGATACCTGCGAGTTGGTCATCATCGACAAGATTCCGTTCCCGCGCCCAGACGAGCCGCTCTTGCAAGCCCGACAAGAGGCAGTCGCCCAAGCCGGGGGTAACGGGTTTATGCAGGTTGCAGCTAGCCATGCTGGACTTTTATTAGCGCAAGGGGCGGGGCGATTAATTCGCCGAAGCACTGACCGTGGGGTCGTGGCGATCTTGGACCCACGGCTCAAAACGGCGCGTTATGGCTCGTTCCTGCGGGCGTCAATGCCAGATTTTTGGACCACCTCAGACCGAGAACACGCTATCTCGGCGCTACAACGGCTTCAAGCGGCTCGGGGCCTAGCCCAGTAACTGTTCTACCTGACAAGCGCAGGTATCAGGGACCTCGACGATCTTGGTGCGTGAAGTATGCCCAGTCACGAGTGTGATGTCGCGAGCTGGAATCTGGAGTGCCTTTGCTAAGGCGTGAAGTGCGCCCGCAGTAGCGCGACCATCCACGGCTGGTGCGCTTGTTGCAACGATCAAGGAGTCGTCACCATAACGACCGCCGACCTTATCTCGGGAGGCGCCAGGTTTGACACGAATGGTCACACGCATTGTTAGACGCGACGTAGAACCGCAACGACCTTGCCGAGGATGGTGGCCTCATCGCCAGGAATCGGCTCGAAGGCCGGGTTATGTGGCATGAGCCACACGTGGCCATCCTTGCGCTTAAAGGTCTTGACAGTGGCTTCATCGCCGAGCAAGGCAGCCACGATATCGCCGGAGACAGCAGTTGGCTGCTGGCGCACCACGACATAGTCGCCGCTACAGATCGCCGCATCGATCATTGATTCGCCCTTGACCTCCAGCATGAACAACGTGCCCTGTCCAACAAGCTGGCGAGGTAGCGGCATGATGTCTTCGACTCGCTCTTCTGCAAGGATCGGCCCACCAGCGGCGATTTGGCCTAGGACAGGTACCGGAACTGCGGCAGGGTAGGCGTTATTGATGTCAGTGACGTCACGGTCATCGCTAGGAACAGGTGAGAGCGAATCAGGAAGCCGCAGCACCATGGCGCGAGGCCGGTTGGGGTCGCGGTGGATATAGCCGCGTGCTTCAAGCTGGCGCAATTGATGTTGCACCGACGACGGGGATGCCAGCCCCACAAGATCACCTAACTCACGAATGGTGGGGGGGTAGCCCACCGATTCGATGGAGTCGCGCATGACGGTGAGGAGCTTGCGCTGACGTGGGGTGAGCCCATCAGCGTCCATATTGCCATCGACGAGTTCGACGATATTGCCCACCTGGTCCATGACGGATTTATTCGAGGGGCGGCCACGCTGCAACTTGGAGTTGTTCTGGGTCATGGTCTGACTCTAGAGAGTGTGCCCACAAGAATCAAACATGTGTACTGGCGCGTCGCTGATTGGCGAAATTGTCAGTGGTGGGTGAGAGGGTCAAGGGGTAGTAGTTGACGACACGCCGTTCGAACAGATGTTCGACAAATAGTGCGAGGTCTGTCATTCTAGTTATCGAACACAGGTACGGGTACTCGAACAAATGGACGAATGCCCACACATGAAGGAGTCCCCATGGCTACCGTTACGTTGGAATCTCGCAAGGCAGCTACGACGACACGTCCACGTACTGGTCGCTCGGTTGCTACGACGCTTCCGCGCACGCCGCGTCTGGCGCAGCGGCCTTCGGCACTCGTGCCTGGGCAGGTTACTCGTTCGGCTGTGCGTGGTGGCTATGGGGCTGCCGAGCAGGCTGTCGAACTTACGCAGCGAGGTCTAGCGGCTTTTGTGGGGACGACGTCGCTTGTGTGTGGGATCTCGCTCTACACCGTCATTGTGCAACTTCTTGCAGGCTAAGTGCTCTCCTCTCGACAAAGAATCTCCCCGTCACATCATGTGTGACGGGGAGATTCTTTGTCGAGATGGGGTCTAGCTCTTCGAGGGTTGCTGCTGCTGTGCCCACGGGTTCGTGCCTTGGGGAGCTTGGCCCCATGGTGTTTGTGGGTTAGGTGTTGGCTGCTCGGCTAGCACGGAGCTGGATTCTTCAACAGCATC
>JBOFIQ010000198.1:0-1039 GCA_051650245.1 Propionibacteriaceae bacterium
AGGTTTCGCCGCAAAGAATGGAACCCTTCGAACCCATGACAGCATGGCGATACTCCAAGCCTCAAACACAGAAATTTGGTCGTGCGGTCTATATGCCGAAGGAGCACGAAGCTGGCCGTGCGATGTGGCGCGGTCTTCCATCACTGATCGCTTCTGGTGAGAATGCTGGCTACGTCGAGGATCGTGGCTCCAAGATGGAGGCATCTCATCCAGCCCAGACTCTGGATGGTTTGGAGTATGACCGTGGACTCGTGATCGTACAGTCTATCGGCATGCAGTACGGTCCGCAGAAGGCTGTCATCGAAGAAATTATCGACGAGCGACTAGAGGTCCAAGGATCACTTTTGGGGTCTCACGCTGGTGAGGCGCAAGCTGTGTTGAGTGACGCTATTACGATCGCCGATAACGCTGTGAGAACGTTTGGACAGATGGCTGCGAATATCGCGCGGGCTGCTGGCGAGCGGGGCGATAACGCGGGCGAGGGAGCCCGGCAGCGTGCAATGGAAGACGCCTGGGCTCGGCTGGACACTCCAGCTCGCCGCTGGATCCGCCAACTCACGCCGGAGAATGCTATCGAATCCCGTGTGGCGTGGCGGCGTGAGGTGGTAGATCTTATTGAGAACCTAGCGCAACGGTTCGCAAGGGAGGCGTCGCCTGCTGCGGTCATCGGCCGCGAAACTAGTTTCGGATACATGTCGGCGCCAAAAGCACATGAACTTTTCCTTGGCGCCATGCGCAAGAACATCAGCACTGCATCAGATAGAGAGGAGAAGAAATGAGCAAGTCGTTCCGTGTAGGCAATCTGGTCGACGCTCGGATCACTATGATCCACAGTCGTCAGGATGCCTACAGTAAGCAGGCGCTCGCAAACCTGCGTCGAGGCGTCGGTAAGCCGGTGGGCTCCGTGCCGACGCTGTGGGAGTATACGCACGTCGCTACTGACGAGGAATACGCCGATATGAAGGCGGAGATCGCCGTGCATTTGGCGATGACCCAATGGGCCATGCACCAGCAGTCCAAGAAACAGTCGATGCACAAC
>JBOFIQ010000199.1:0-4464 GCA_051650245.1 Propionibacteriaceae bacterium
AATCATTCCCGCATCCATCGGAACGGTTACTATCTGCGATGAGATTGCCTACGCTATTGCCGATGTGCCTACCACGAATGCACCAGCCACAGCAGCCGCTGGCGACAATCCAATACAGTATATCTGGAATGAAGCAACAGGAGATCAGGTCGCCATCAATCCAGGCTCTGCCTTCGATCTCTCCCAGCGCCCTACAGTTTGCCACAACGATATAATTTATCTGCCGACGCTAGTGCGATCACATGACCAACCAAAACAGCTAGCGTTAGTGAGAATTACCACCACAGGGCAGCGTCTCCCCGATATCATTTTTGAATCATCACATATTGATCTTGATGATGGTAATCTATATACCTGCGCCACCGAGATATATAATTCTCGCCTGTGGTGGATCACTAGCACCGGGTTAGTTCTTTCAAGCACACTTGACGGCACCGACATACGCACCGAAATGCAGCTTACCGGAGTAGGGAAATCCGGAGTCTATATTGAAAGTGCTTCGTTCAAGAATGGCATCCTTGCAGTGGCAATCCATGGCCCAAAGATGAAAAATACCCAGATACTGGTCCATGATTTTAATACAAAAACAGATATTATCCCAAGGCAAACTATTGACTGGGATCTCCATAAGCGACTTGGCATAAGTAGTATCGCGTGGTTCCCCGGCCCTCGCTAAACCGCTAGAGCGCCGGCAACAGCTTCTCTAGCTCAAGCTGAGTAACTTGCCGCCGATACGCCTCAAACTCGGCTCTCTTATTACGCAAGAAGTAATCAAATACTGGCTCACCCAAGGTCTCAGCGACAAGTTCTGACGTCTCCATCACCGCAACAGCTTCACCCAAGTTCGTCGGGAGTTTGTCGATACCAAGGGTCCGACGTTCACGATCACTAAGCGCTGTGACATCGCTGTCGCAAGGGGCATCTAGCTCATACCCCTCTTCAATACCCTTCAGCCCAGCAGCTAAAGCCATGGCATAAGCCAGATACGGATTCGCTGCCGAATCAATAGACCGCAACTCAATACGCGCCGACGAATCCTTATTCGGATTTGCCATCGGAACACGAACCAAGGCCGACCGAGCGTGGCGTCCCCAGCACACGTAGGCAGGAGCTTCACCGCCCCCAGCTAACCGCTTATAACTATTGACCCATTGATTTGTGACAGCACTAATCTCGCGGGCATGGGTCAAAATACCGGCAACAAATTGCTTACCTACCGTAGAGAGGCGGTACTCGTCGCTGGCATCGAAGAAGGCGTTGCGCTCCCCCTCAAAAAGCGACATATGCGTGTGCATGGCCGAACCTGGATACTCCGTGAACGGCTTGGGCATGAAACTGGCGTAAATACCTTCACGCAGTGCCACTTCTTTGACTGCCATCCGGAACGTCATGATGTTATCTGCCGTGGTCAGCGCATCGGCATAACGTAAATCAATCTCGTGCTGGCCTGGCGCCCCTTCATGGTGACTGAACTCCACCGAAATTCCCATCGCTTCGAGAGTGCTAATCGCGCGACGCCTAAACCCTGAACCGGCCTCGGGGAAGGTGTGATCGAAGTAGCCGCCCTGATCGATAGGGGTGGGTGGACGTCCTGGTTCAAAGTTCTTCTCCAGCAAGAAAAACTCGATCTCAGGATGGGTATAAAAGGTGAAACCCATCGCACTAGCTTTGGCTAATGTGCGCTTGAGAACGTGCCGGGGGTCAGACAGCGACGCAGAACCGTCGGGCAAGGTAATGTCACAAAACATCCGCGCGGTGGTCTCATCGTCACGACGCCATGGCAACAACTGGAATGTCGATGGGTCGGGATGGGCCACCATGTCAGACTCGACCACGCGCGCGAATCCCTCAATCGCAGAGCCGTCAAAGCCCACGCCTTCGGCGAAGGCTGCTTCCAACTCAGCAGGTGCGATGGCTACCGTCTTAAGAAAGCCCAAAACGTCGGTAAACCAGAGCCGAACATAGCGAACGTCGCGCTCTTCCATAGCCCGGATCACATACTCAGTCTGACGATTCATGACACCACTGTGCCAGCTTCATGTTTCAGCCGGGTTACTGCCCGCAATAATGACTCCGCGTTATTTATCAGTTTCAGGATCACGCTTGGGGCTACCGTCGAAGCGATAGAGATCATCCTCTTCTTCAGGATCATGGAAAGCCGGGTCGGTATCCCACTGTTCATTGCGTTGCTGAATCCGCTGCAGTGCAGCAGCGGCCTCCTTCTCGCTGGTATAGGGGCCTAGCCGATTTTCGGCCTTTTCTTCTCCCTCCCCTACAACGCAGTGCCGGGTCAGGCTCCAGTAATACTTCTTCTCCAGATTCATGTGATCTTCCTCTGAGGTGTTTCGTCTTGCGTTGGTTCCTGGGCTGAGAAACATTGTGCCGTCTAGACTGGCTTCGTGAGTGAGATTCGAGCGTTTCCCCAGTCCCCCGTGCGTGCAGTGCCCGCAGCCATTGTTCGTCCTGAGTACGTTGGCCGTAAAGCCCCAACGCCCTACACCGGGCCAGCCATTCAGACTGCTGAAACTATCGAGAAGATGCGGATCGCGGCAAAGATCGCAGCCGGAGCCAAGTTTGCCGCAGCAGACGCTATCGCTCCAGGAGTAACAACAGACGAGCTCGACCGCGTCGCCCATGAGTTCATGTGTGACCATGGCGCCTACCCCTCGACGTTGGGCTACCGCGGTTTCCCCAAGTCAGCGTGCACCAGCATCAATGAGGTGATCTGCCACGGTATTCCCGATATGCGTCCGTTAGAGGATGGGGATTTGGTCAAGATTGATATCACCGCCTACATCAATGGCGTTCACGGCGATAACTGCGGCACCTTCTTCTGTGGCGATGTCGATGAGCCTTCTCGTCTACTGACTGAACGCACCGAAGAAGCGATGATGCGCGGTATTCGCGCGATCATGCCAGGCCGACAGGTCAATGCCATCGGCCGCGTCATTGAGATGTACGCCAAGCGTTTTGGGTACGGTGTTGTCCGGGATTACACCGGCCATGGCGTCCATACCGCGTTCCACTCTGGGCTCATCATTCCCCACACCGATGATCCGCGCTTCAGTGACGTCATTGAGACTGGGATGACGTTCACCGTTGAGCCGATGCTGTGCTTGGGCAGCCAGGATTCCACCGTCTGGGATGACGGCTGGACTGTGGTGACCACCGATAAGTCCCGCGTCGCGCAGTTTGAGCACACGATCGTCGTCACCGCCGATGGCGCGGAGATTTTGACACTGCCGTGATAATCGGAAAATTTGCATCGTATTTCAACCAGATCCAGGAAGTTCTCCTGCGCCATGCTGGTGAATGGTGGACCTATCTCGCCACGACGATGCTGTGCTGGCTCGATGGCTTCTTCCCGCCTCTGCCCAGCGAATCCATCATCATCGCGATGGCGGCGTTATGTTTCGGGCATGGCAATGTGCAGTGGTATTTCCTCTTGCCATGTGCGGTTATTGGCGCATTGATGGGTGACAACAGTGCCTACTGGATCGGGCGGCTCTTTCGGCTCGAACGTTTTTTCCGCAGTGATAAGGGACGTATCCGGGTTTGGAAAGCCAAGAAGATGGTGGAACGTCGCGGCGCGGAGCTCATCATCACTGCACGGTTCATTCCCGGCTGGCGGGTGCTGGCCATGATGGGGGCTGGCTCGCTACGTTTCCCCTGGCGCCGATTTATCGTCGCTGACATCATCTCGACGATGGTGTGGGCCCATTTTGCCTTCGCTATCGGGATTGCGTCGGGTTCTGTTTTTGGTCGTCGCCCACTACTTGGCGTCATCGTCGGGATCGCCGTCGGGCTCGTCATCGGTGTCATCGTGGACAAGATCATGACCGCCTTGCGCTCTCGACGATCCGCCGGGGATTACCACCTTGCCGAGCGGCGACGTCAGCGTGCGATTATCGCGGTGCGCAACTCGCGACGTCCCCACCCGCGCTCAGCATGGACTAGTACCAAAGTCTCTTAGCCCACAACTCCTGATCCTTCGAGGATCAGCAACGTACCAAACAGTGCAAATAAGACTGCGGCACCTATTTTGATGACTCGCTCCGGTAAATGTTTGCCCAGTAACGTTCCCAAGAGGATGGCGAGTGCGTCGGCTGCCACCATGCCTACGGTGGAACCAATCCAGACTCCGATCCACTGGTTCTTCATGGCGAGAGTGATGGTGGCGAGCATGGTTTTGTCACCAAGCTCGGCGAGGAAGAATGCCACTCCCACAGCAAGAATTGCTGCCCCGCGGGCGGTAATCGCCTTTTCCGCTTCTGCTTCGCTTAGCTTGTCGCCGCGAAGCGTCCACAGCGCAAACCCGAGGAAGAGTAGGCCCGCAGCGATTGCGATGCCTGACTGATAGGCCGCGAATGCGGTACCGATGAGACAGCCGATAGCAATCGAGGCCAAATGGACCAGCAATGTCGCGGCGAAGATACCCAAGAGAACGTCGCGGGATTTGTAGCG
>JBOFIQ010000200.1:0-7366 GCA_051650245.1 Propionibacteriaceae bacterium
CGAAGCTTGGTCACGTGACGCGATTCCTCAAAGAGGGCGACAAGGTTAAGGTCACCGTCATGCTCAAGGGCCGCGAGCAGTCGCGTCCTGACCTTGGCCTCAAACTTGCTGCCAGGCTTGCTGAGGACGCTGCAGAGTTCGGCACCGTCGAAGCCGCGCCGCGTCAAGATGGTCGCGATATCAACATGGTTCTCGCTCCGGTGAAGCGTAAGACTGAGGCCAAGGCCGATGTTGCTGCCGAGCGTGATCGTAAGGCAGCGGAGCGTCAGGCAGATGCCGATGCTGAGCGTGCCCTCCAACTAGAGCTGCGCGAGCAGGCCAAGGCCAAGCAGGCAGCCAAGACGGAGAAGAAAAAGAAGAAGGGCCCTGCCGACAACATCGATCCTGATATCGAGCTGTAGGCACTCATCCTCTGGATGAACGACTAATACAAGGAGTGGCACCATGCCGAAGATGAAGACTCATTCGGGCGCCAAGAAGCGGTTCAAGGTCACCGGTTCGGGCAAGCTCGTCCACCGTAAGGCTGGCAAGAGCCACCTGAACGAGCACAAGACGTCGGCTCGCCTCCGTCGCGTGACCGGTACGCAGGAGATGGCTCCGGCCGATCTTCGTACCGCGAAGAAGCTCATCGGGAAGTAACCCCAGAAACTCGACATAAAGGAGAAAGACCATGGCACGCGTTAAGCGTTCTGTGAATGCCCAGAAGAAGCGTCGCGTTGTTCTGGAGCTCGCTTCCGGCTACCGCGGTCAGCGTTCACGTCTGTACCGTAAGGCTAAAGAGCAGGTTCGTCACTCGCTGCGTTATGCCTACCGCGATCGTCGCGTTAAGAAGCGCGATTTCCGTTCGCTGTGGATCCAGCGCATCAATGCAGCTTGCCGCGCTGAGGGTATGACCTACAACCGTTTCATCAACGGTCTCAAGCATGCTGGCATCGAGGTTGACCGCAAGATGATGGCTGAACTTGCTGTCACTGATCCCAAGGCATTCTCCAAGCTGGTTGCCATTGCTAAGGACAACCAGCCGAAGGCTGCTTAAGTTCTGAGAAGGACTATTACTATGGTCGAGCCGACCGGACTTCCGCGTGCCACCACCGGAGAGCTCCGGTCGGCTCGCCGTTTATCCTCACGTAAGTTTCGTCTTGCCGATGGTCTATTCCTCGCTGAGGGTAGACAAGCGGTTCGCGAAGCGATCCGTCCTGGTGCAGGGGGAACTCAGCCCAGTGCGATAGCACTGATTGTTGCTGACTCGGCCTATGCTGCGCAGATAGATCTACTTGACGAAGCGCGTAGCGCCGGTGTTGATGTGCTGGCCGCAACTGATAAAGATGTTGCCTCGCTCTCGGACACGATGACTCCGCAAGGTCTTATCGCTATCTGCGAATCAGTTGATACGACGTTACCGCTCGCGCTTGCTGGCGACCCCCGGCTCGTGGTGATCTGTGCGCAGGTGCGTGATCCAGGTAATGCGGGCACCGTCATTCGTTGTGCTGATGCATTCGGTGCTGATGCGGTGATTTTGACGAATGATTCCGTCGAGTTGGGCAATCCTAAGTTGGTCCGCGCTAGCGTCGGTTCGGTATTTCACCTGCCGATTGTGACTGGTGTTGATCTGGCGGAGGCTGTGGAGTATTGCCGTGAGCGAGGTTTGCGTATCTGCGCTGCCGATGGGGGAGGCCAGTTGCTGACTGAGGTCGATCTTAGCGCACCAACCGCTTGGCTGATGGGAAATGAAGCCTGGGGGCTGCCTGCCGAGCATAAGGCTCTCGCCGACGATGTTGTGGGCGTGCCGATGTGGGGGCAAGCAGAATCGCTCAATCTTGCGACGGCCGCCGCAGTCTGTCTTTACACAACAGCCGCTGCGCAGCAAAACTGATGTGCTCGTGATCGGATAACGGTCATTGTGAACTCGAACACACGCGTGGCTTACTAGACTTACCTCGAACGTTGATTGGAAGGGAGCCCATGTCTGGGCCGAACGATAACTATGATCCTGTCGAGGTTGCCGCGCTGTCGGCAGACTCGCTCAATGCCGCCGTCGCGGAGGCGCAGCAAGCCTTTTTGGCTGCGACGACGGTGGCTGAGCTTAAAGCCGCACGACTGGCTCATCTTGGGGATAAGTCACCACTAGCGCTGGCGAATCGTGAAATTGGAGCCTTGCCGCCACAAGCGCGCAAGGATGCTGGACAGCGTTTTGGTCAGGCGCGAGCTGCCATCAACACAGCCTTTACTGAGCGTGAAGAGCATGTTGCTGCTGAGGAATTAGCACGGACATTAGTGGCAGAGGCTATTGATGTGACTGAGCCGGTGTCCGTTGCTGAGGGTGCTCGTCATCCGCTAGCGGCCTTGATGGATACGGTGGCTGATTTCTTCGTCGGTATGGGATATCAGGTTGCTGACGGTCCAGAGATTGAAGCGGAGTGGATGATCTTCGATGCGCTCAATATGGGCTCGGATCACCCCACGCGTTCAACCCGCGACACGCTCTTTGCTGAGCCGGTTGAGCAGCACAAATTGATGCGTACTGAGACGTCGAATATCCAAATTCGTACCATGCTCACCCAGGAACCTCCGATTGCGATGGTCTGTCCAGGGCGGGTCTATCGTTCTGATGAAATTGATGCCACTCACCTGCCGGTGTTTACCCAGCTTGAGGGACTCGTCATTGATAAGGGCATTACCTTTGCGCATTTGCGTGGCACCCTAGACGCGTTCGCTCGTTATATGTTCGGCACAGACCAGAAAACGCGTCTACGCCCGCACTATTTCCCCTTTACCGAGCCATCGGCTGAAATGGATCTTGCGTGCTACGTCTGTCATGGTGCGTCGGTGGGCGATTCCCAGAACCCGTGCCGTACCTGTAAGTCCACCGGATGGATCGAATGGGGTGGCTGCGGCATCGTCAATCCCAAGGTCTTGGAAAACTGTGGCATTGATCCCACAGTATATTCCGGTTTTGCTTTCGGAATGGGGCTTGAGCGCACGCTCATGCTCCGCAATAACGTTGCTGATATCCGCGATGTTATTGAAGGTGACGTGCGGTTCTCCCGTGCGCTGATCGGAGGAGCGCGATGAGGATTCCGCTGAGCTGGCTTCGCGAACTGGTGACGTTGCCTGACGACATTGACCCGAACACAATCGCTCAAGCCCTGACCAAAGCCGGTCTTGAGGTCGAAGCAATTGAGCAGGTGGGTTCTGATATTTCTGGCCCTCTTGTTATTGGCAAGGTCGTGGAGTTCGTGGAAGAACCCCAAAAGAACGGCAAGGTTATTCGCTGGTGTCAGGTTGATGTCGGCGAGCACAATGGCAAAGATGAGGCCGGTGTAGATCGCGCAACGCGCGGCATTATCTGTGGGGCTGGAAACTTTGCCCAGGGTGATTTTGTTGTGGCAGCGCTACCAGGTGCAGTGCTGCCAGGCGATTTCGCCATTGCCGCACGTAAGACGTACGGGCATGTCTCAGAAGGCATGTTGTGCGCTGTGGACGAATTGAGTATGGGAACGGATCATTCCGGGATCATTGTGTTGCCTGAGATCGTCGATGGGCACACGCTGACTCCTGGTGAAGACGCTGCCCCCATTGTGCATTTACGCGACACCGTTTTCGTGGTGGAACTGACCCCGGATCAGGGATATTGCCTATCGCTTCGTGGGGTTGCTCGCGAAGTAGCTCAAGGGCTTGGATACCGTTTCACTGACCCATTGGAATCGGGACCGGTCGAGGCCTGCACAGCAGGTTTCCCAGTGGAAGTGCAAACACCAGACTGTCCGATTTTTGCTGCTTTGACCGTGACCGGTCTCAATCCGCAGGCACAAGCACCACGATGGTTGCAGCGTCGCCTGCAACTTGCGGGGATGCGCTCGGTCAATCTGGCCGTTGATGTGACGAATTACGTCATGCTGGCTACAGGGCAACCCCTCCATGCCTACGATGCAGTCAAGCTCAATGACAAGCTCATCGTGCGGCAGGCTCATTCTGGCGAGAAATTGACGACACTTGATGGTGTTGAGCGTCAGCTTGATCCAGCGGATCTGGTTATCGCAGATGCCCAGCAGGTTGTTGGACTTGCGGGTGTGATGGGTGGCGCAGACACGGAAGTCGATGACACCACGCAGACCGTCGTGCTTGAAGCTGCCTGCTTTAGCCCGGTGATTGTTGCTCGTGCAGCTCGCCGGCATAACCTCATCAGCGAAGCGTCAAAGCGTTTTGAACGCGCGACTGATCCGGCTGCTCCATATGCTGCCGCGACATTAGCTGCCCATTTATTGCAGCAATATGGTGGTGCGACATTAGCAGCGCAGTACACCGTGGTTGGCTCGTTGCCTGCAGCGCATTCCACGTCGTTCTCCTCACAGCTGCCGACGCAGGTATTGGGCCGGGAACTGTCGCGGGAACAGGTCATTGACGCATTATCAGGTGCAGGCGTGCATGTCACGGCGATGGGGGAGACGCTATCGCTGATTGCTCCGAGCTGGCGTCCTGATCTGGTGACGGCGCAAGACTATGTGGAAGAGGTTGCTCGTAAAACTGGAATCGACGATATCGAGTCAGTGCTTCCCCGAATTGCAACTACCGGTGGGCTGACTCGTGAACAGCAAGCTCGACGTCAGGTTGCCGCGACGCTGGCAGCGCATGGGCTAGTCGAAGTATTGACGATGCCCTTTATCGACGATCTGACATCGTGGTCGTTGAGTGAGACAGATCCACGTTCGGCTCCAGTTCGGTTGGCCAACCCATTGACGGCAGAGAAGCCATTTTTCCGCTCAACACTCATCCCTGGGCTACTTGATGCGGCTGTGCGTAATGCTTCTCGCTCGGCAGATGCAGTTGCGCTGTTCGAGATTGGTCGAGTTGCATGGCATACGGAGCATTCTGCGACCGCGGTTGCTCCGATCCTGGCGATCGGTCAGCGTCCCAGCGCAGCAGAGCTCAACGAGCTTGATGCATCGCTGCCGTTCCAAGCTCGCCATCTTGGTGCGTTGTGGTCGGGTACCGGGGCAGATCAATGGCGCGCAGCCTTTGCCGTGGCAGAAGCTGTGGCGCAGGTTTATGGGCATCAGGTGGAACGTCGTGCCGCAGCGATAGAGCCATTCCATCCAGGCCGTTGTGCTGAGCTTGTCGTGGGCGATGTGGTCGTCGGTCTTGCCGGTGAATTGCATCCCCAGAGCTATACCGAGCAGTCAGCACTACCTTCCCGCGTTGCTGCACTGGAAATGGATCTTGATCTGCTTGCCACGTTGGCTGCGGGGCCGGGCAATATCGGAGCGCTATCACCGTTCCCGGTGACTAAAGAAGATGTGGCGCTCGTCGTCGCGGAGCAGATGCCGGCAGGTGAGGTCCTGGCAGCGCTTCGCCGTGGTGGCGGACAGTTACTGGAACAGGCTCAGCTCTTTGACGTATATCGTTCTGAGCAGCTTGGCGACGGTAAGAAATCGTTGGCCTTTGCCCTGCGTTTCCGGGCAGCAGATCGGACGCTGAAGCAAGATGAGGTAACTACTGCTCGTGAAGCGGCAATCGCTGCTGCTGAAGCAGACTGTGGTGCTTCGCTTCGCGCAATTTAGGCTGTCTTTGACGGTTAGAGTCGTTCCCGCTTTCGTCGAGGAAGCGGGAACGACCTTTCTCATGAGGGTAAATGAAGTGTCGTTAGCGTCGTATTCTCGGTAGGCTAGCCGGGTGACTGATGTTCTAGATGATCTTGCCTGGCGAGGGCTTATCGCCCAATCAACTGATCTTGAGGTGCTGCGTGCGGAAATGGCGGCTGGCCCGATCACGTTCTATACCGGCGTAGATCCGACAGCACCATCGATCCATATGGGTAACCTGGTGCAGCAAGTAACAGCTCGTAGGCTTCAGCAAGCCGGACATCGCCCCATCATCTTGGTGGGTGGCTCGACTGGACTCGTGGGTGATCCCAAGGAGTCGGGGGAGCGCACCATGAACTCCAAAGATCTCGTCTTGTCATGGGTAGAGCGGATTCAGTCTCAGGTGAGTCGATTCGTCAGCTTTGAGGGCGATAACGCAGCGCTTGTGGTGAACAACCTGGATTGGACGATCGGGGTCTCGTTCATCGACATGCTGCGTGATGTGGGCAAGCATTTCCCGGTGAATCGTATGCTCGACCGTGATCTTGTGGCCCGGCGTCTTGCTGCTGGTGGTATTTCCTTTACCGAGTTCAGCTACGTTTTGCTGCA
Source organism: Propionibacteriaceae bacterium (assembly GCA_051650245.1). GTDB lineage: Bacteria > Actinomycetota > Actinomycetes > Propionibacteriales > Propionibacteriaceae > JBOFIQ01. Next base: position 6,189 of record JBOFIQ010000200.1, read on the forward strand.
GGCCTTCGACTACTTGCAGCTCTACCGTCAATACGGCTGCACGCTGGAGACGGGTGGTAGCGATCAGTGGGGCAATATCACTGCTGGCGTTGATCTCGTTCGACGTGCCGAAGGTGCGCGGGTCCATGCCCTTTCGACGCCGCTGCTCACGAAGGCTGATGGCACTAAGTTCGGTAAGACTGAGGGCGGCACTGTGTGGCTAGACCCAGCGATGACCAGCCCCTATGCCTTCCATCAATTCTTCTTGAATGCAGAGGATTCGCAGGTCTCGACGTATTTGCGGGTGTTCTCCCACCGAGAGCGTGAAGAGCTGGAGCAGATCGAGCAACAACAGCTCGATACTCCGTACTCCCGAATCGCGCAGAAGACATTGGCTGACGATGTGACTGATCTCGTCCATGGCAGCCAGGAGCGGGAGCGGGCTGTTGCGGCAGCCGGAGCACTCTTTGGCCGAGGCGAGTTGCGGGAACTACCTGAGTCGACGGTGGCAGCGGTAGCGCGCGAAGTTCGTGGTGTTGAGGTCAATGCTGCTGAGCTGTCTGTCGTAGACGCTTTTGTCGCTGCAGGAGTCGTTGATTCCAAGGGCGCAGCCCGACGAGCGATTACTGAAGGTGGTGCTTACCTCAATAACGAGAAGGTTCTTGATGGGGAGGCATTCCTTGATCCCAGCACGGCTTTGGCCGGTGGCTGGTTCATTATTCGACGTGGAAAAAAGACTGTCGGGGCTGTGCGCTTGGTGCGCTGATTCCCTCTGACAAGGCATGTTACTGCACCCCGTGTTCACGATTTGACTTCGTGGCGCGGGGTGCGTAACTTATATCAAGCCTTCGGGACATGCCAGCGACACGCCAGTCGAGCAGCAGATTGAAGGCAGAACCTCAGAACATGATCGTGAGCAATGCTTATGGTGCGTGACTGGGCAGTAAACCTGAGTTTGACTCGGGCGAACTGATTCGGTAATGTTTACCGAGCGCTTCCTAGGAGGCAAACCAGTAAGGGAATCTCGTTTTGACAACGGGAAACAGGAGCTGGTAGGGTAAACCGAGTGCCCTGGGGCCTTGCGAGTGGTTTTCGTGGGGTTGTGGTGAGCACCCGAAACTTGAGAACTCAACAGTGTGCTTATAGTCAATGCAAATTTTTTATAACCCCGTGCATGGCAAGGCTTTTTGGTTTTGTTG